>NZ_JBFAMR010000045.1:0-66066 GCF_040656595.1 Actinoplanes sp. NPDC049802 | reverse complement strand
GTTCGACAAACTGGCCGTTCGCTACCTCGCCACCGTGCAGATCGCCGCGATCAACCGATGGCTATGAACCCACCTTTTAAACACGACCTAGGCCGCTCTGACGGCCGGCTGAAGGGTTCCGGATGGCCGCCTGGGGCCGACTCGGCGGGCGTGAGGCAGCGCCCACGACCGGCCGGAGTGGATCACCGCTTCGTCCGGGACACGGTTGTGTGCGGACACTCCCGCTGCCGTGCCCGCCTCACCCGCCCGGCGGGCTGGCGACGACGACGAACGTATCCACACGGTCCAGGCCGCTTGCGGTCAGGCGGCCGACGCCGTCCGGCCACGTCGCGCGAAGCGGTCGTCGCCGAGCACGCGCAGCAGCCGCAACTGCTCGAAATTGCGGCTGCCGGGCTGTGCGGTGTAGAGCATCAGATGCTGGTCCTCCGCCGGGGACAACAACTGCTCGCACTCGAGGTCGATCAGCCCGACGCTCGGATGGTTCAGCCGCAGCCGACCGGTCCGCCGCACTCCCACCTCGTGTCGCCGCCACAACTCGTCGAACTCGGCGCTGGCCGCGCGCAGCCGCCGCACCAGCGCGGACACCACCGGGTCGTCTCCGCGCCGGGCCGCGGCGGCCCGCAGGTCGGCGACGTGCGCCCGGCTCCAGTGGTCACGGTCCTCCAGTGGGTACTCCTCCCGGTGCGCGGCGTCGGTGAACCACCGCCAGACGATGTTGCGGTCCTCCGGCCGGGTGGGGCAGACGCCACCGAACAGTGCCTCGGCCAGTCTGTTCTGCACCAGCAGGTCGCCGATGTCGGTGAGGATCTGAGCCGGGGTGTCGACGAGCCGATCGAGGAGGAACAGCAGCCCCGGCCGGACGTGCTCACCCGCCTGCCGGCCGGCGGGCGGCCGGTGCCCGGCGAGCAGGTAGAGGTGGTCACGCTCGTCCTCCGACAACCGCAGGGCACGGGCCAGCGGGGCCAGCAACTGTGTGGATGGCTGTGGGCTCCGCGCCTGCTCGAGGCGCATGTAGTAGTCGGCGGACATGCCGGCAAGCCTCGCCACCTCCTCACGGCGCAGCCCTGGGGTCCGCCGGCGACCGGACTCCACGAGGCCCACATCGGAGGGTTTGAGCCGCTCCCTGCTGCGGCGCAGGAAGTCGGCGAGCTCACGGCGATCCATGCCCGCCATCATGCCGCGCCCCGCAGGGCGCAGCCACGGATTGCTGGTCCTAGGCAGAGCGGTCCGATTCTCAGGCCACGGCGGCGCTGCCAGAGTCGAGCCGTCCCCGTCGTCGACCCGAAGGAGAGCCCCGATGTCACGTGCTGTCAGCTTCACCCGCTTCGGCGGAGCCGACGTCCTCGAGATCGTCAACGTCGAGCCCGGCCTCCCCGGCGAGGGCGAGGTGCTGGTGGAGGTCCGTGCCGCGGGCCTGAATCCGGTCGAGTCCGCCATCCGGGGCGGGTTCCTGGAGGCGGTCTATCCGACCACGTTCCCGGCACGCCAGGGCAAGGACGTGGCCGGCGTGATCAGCGCCGTCGGAGCCGGGCTCACCGGCTTCGCCGCCGGCGACGAGGTGATCGGCCTCACCCCCTTAGCTGGTACTCATGCGGATCACGTGATCGTGCCCGCCGCCCACCTCACCGCCCGCCCCGCCGGGGTGCCGTGGGAGGTGGCCGGCGCCCTGCCCACCGCGGGCGCCGCCGCCTACGCCGCGGTCCGGGCCGTCGCCCCCACCGCCGGTGACACGGTCGTGGTGGCAAACGCGGCGGGCGGCGTCGGGTCCCTCGCCACCCAGCTGGCCCGGCACACCGGCGCCACCGTGATCGGCCTGGCCGGCCCGGCGCACCACGACTGGCTGCGCGACCACGACATCGTCCCGGTGACCTATGGCGACGGTGCCGAGCAGCGGATCAAGGAAGCCACCGATGGCCGGGTGGACGCGTTCATCGACGCGTTCGGCGCACCCTACGTCGCGCTGGCTCTGGCCCTGGGCGTGCGACCGGAGCGGATCAACACGCTGGCCGACTTCGCGGCGGCCCGGGAGCACGGCGTCCAGGCCCGGGGCAGCAATCACGCGTCCGGGCCCGAGGTGCTCGCCGAGTTGGCCGCACTGGTCGACGCAGGCCGGCTGGACGTCCCGGTGGAGGCCGTCTTCCCGCTGGACCGGGTCGCGGACGCCTACCGGCGCCTGGAGCGCCGCCACACTCTCGGGAAGCTCGTCCTGACCCCGTGAGGGTGAACACCAGCGGCGGAAATGCTGACGGAAGCTGACAAGAATGCCGATTGCGCACCGGTCTGGCTCTCTACGCTTGGCGCCCGGCCCAGCGAGAGGAAGAACACCCAGTGGACACCGTGCTCACCGAGGTCAGCCGGCAGACCCTCCAGCTGTCCTATCCCGACGAGGTGGACGAGGTGGAGGCCGCCCTGCGCCGCTACCGCGGCGGTGGCCGGGGGAAGCCGAAACCGCCGGTCGGCATGGGTGTGGAGCTGCTACCGCTAGCGGACTATGTGATCCCGGTGCTGGCCGGGCTGTTCGGGATCGCCTCGGCCCGGGTCGCGGAACGGGCCACCGACGCGTTGACCGACCGGACCAGGGCACTGCTCGCCGATCTGCGGGACCGGCCGGGACAGGTCGCCGGGCCGCTGACACCGGAGCAGGAACGGGAGGTGTTCGAGAGCGTCGTGCTCAGCCTCGAGGGCAAGGTCCGGCCGGCAGAGGCACAGCGGCTCGCGAACGGAGTGATCGGCGCCCTCCGGATGCGCTCGAACGGTCGATGATCGACGCGGCGGCACCCGGCCCGCGCTCGCACGCCCGTGTCCCGTCTCCGACCGGTGGGCAGTATGTGCTGCTCATGACCGTACTGGTCGTCACCGGCACCTTCGTCGGCACGCTGATGTTCGTCCACGTCTTCGGCGCCGCGTGGTTGGCGGGCATCCACGAGTGTCACGCCGCGCTGGACCCGAGCCCGCCGACCGAGGCCGCGGCATTCGCGCAGCAGCAGCGGTTCCTCGCCTGCAGCGCACCGCTGGAACACCGGCGGGCGGCGGCCGCGATCGGCGGCGGCGCGACGGTGCTGGCCCTCGCCGTGGGTTTGACCTTGGTTCTCCCCCGGGTCTTCCTGTGGCGGCTGGGCAAGCTGCGGCCGGCGCCGTCGCGGTGGCCGGCCGCGATGGACCGGATCGCGCCCGCCTTCTTCCTCACCACCACACCACGGGTGTGGCTTGGCCCGTCCGAACTGCTCGAACCGTTCACCGTCCAGCGCGGCCGGGTGCCCGAGGTGATCGTGCCGGCCGGAGCGCGCCGGGCCACCGACGACGAACTCGCCGCGATCCTCGGGCACGAGGCCGCCCATGTGGCCGCCGGCGACGTCCGCCTGGTCTGGCTCACCCGCGGACTGCGGTGGGCTCTGCCGATCGTGGCCGTCCTGCCCCTCGGACCGGTGGCCGTCTGGCTGGTGACTCTGCCCGACCTGACGTCGCTGCCCTGGCCGGCACTGTGGACCTGGCTCGAGTACGTGCTACGGACCGTGGTGCTGCTGGTGGCCGCGGGGGTGCTCGCGGCCCGGATCAGCCGCGCCCGCGAGCACGAGGCGGATGCCGCGACAGCCGCGGCCGGTGGCCGGGCGGGCCTCGCAGCGCTGCTCGGCAGCCGGCCCGCGGATGTGCGGTTGCCATTTCGGCAGCGGATCACCGCCGCGCATCCCTCGTATGCCCTGCGCCGCCGGTTCATCGACCGCCCGGATCGGTTGCCACCGTACGGGTGGCCGGACGAGATGGTGGCCGGGCTTCTGGCGACGACGGTTCTCGCGACCTCCTATCAGGTGACCAATCCGGGGCTGGTGGGCACGCCGGTAGGTGGCTGGGTCAACATGATCGACAGCCTGCTCGCCGGAGCGCTGATCGCCACCACGTGCGGGCTGTCCTGGTGGCATCGGGCACATCAGGACCCGGGTAAGGGGCGGCAAGGCCGACGCCCGGTCCTCGCCATGCTCGCCGGGGTCCCGATCGGCATGCTCACCGCCGTGGGCCAGACCCGTGGCGACGGGCCTTCGGGCTGGTACATCAACTGGTGGACCCTCGTGACCGTGCCGCTCGCGGTGGCAGCCGCAACCGCGGTCAGCGTCTGCCTGGCGCACAGTTGGGCGCCACGCCGACGTCGCCCGGGCCGGTTCGTACCGGTCGTGGTCAACACCGTCCTGTTCGGGCTCGCCTTCTGGATCGGCAGCGTGGGGGCGATCACCTTCACCCGCAACGAGCCGGCCGAATACCTGCTGATCGCGACAGTCTCACCGTGGTCGCCGTTTCTTGCCGTCGCTTTCGGGGTCGCCGCGGTCTTCGCCTGGCGTCTGTCGTCGCGGCGGTGGCTCCTGCTCGCGACGGCGGCGGGTGCGATCGGGGCCGCGACCGTCGCCCGGCTGCTGGCCCCGCGCCCGCTGATCGCCGATGCGCCGCACGCCGACGGGTGGATCGATCTGTGGTCGGCCGCCGCGGCAGGTCTCGCGGTCGTCCTCGCCGTCATGCTGCTGACCGGCGCGGAGTCCTTCACCGGTGCGCTGTATGCCTCACTTGTCGCGACCGTCGGCGCCTCGGCGGCGTTCTACCTGCACGGGTTCGGCGACTGGGCCTTTCCGATGGCCCGGGCGTGGTATGTGCTGATCTACCCGCCCGCGGTGCTGGGGACCGGAGTCCTCGCTGTCGCCCTCCTCCTGCCCCTGCTCTCCGCACGGCACCGCCCAGCCGTCCCGCCATGGCTGTTACCGCCGGCCGCCGCCTTGCTCTCCGGCGCGATGACCACCGCACTGACCCACGTCTCGAGCCACCTGCGCTATACGGCGGTGGTGTTCACCTGAACTGACGTTCACCATCCGGACATCAACACACTTCACTTTGTTGGGGGTGATGGACTTGGCTGAGAGTCATGACGGAACTGTCCCGGAGGTCGCTGCTGGCCGGCAGCGGCGCTCTCCTGATGCTGGCCAGCACCCCCGGCTCGGCCGAAGCCACCACCACCGGCGTCGCCACGAGCACCGCCCCGGTCCGGGCCACCGGCGCCACACGGGCCTCGGCGATCAGTCAAGGCACCACCCTGTTCCACGCCGACCTGCACAATCACACCCTCATGTCGGACGGCGACGGTGATCCGGCGAAGGCGTACGAGTCGATGCGCTCCGCCGGGCTGGACGTGGCCGCTCTCACCGACCATGCCACTCTGCTGTCCATCAACGGGCTGTCGCAGTCCGAGTGGACCCGCACCGGGCAGCTCGCGGACGCTGCCGACGACCCCGGGGTCTACACGGCGCTGCGGGGCTTCGAGTGGTCGCACCCGCTGCTCGGGCACGTCAACGTCTGGTACACGGGCACGTTCACCGACCTCGGCGGCTCCCCCGGCATGGCTCGGCTCTACGACTGGATCAGCCGGACCGGCGGCATCGGCGGGTTCAACCATCCGGGTCGCGAGATCATGCGGTTCAACGACTTCGCCTACAACGCGGCGCTGCGCGACCAGATGGTCGGCCTGGAGATGTTCAACCGGGGCGACGACTATCTCTTCGACGGCTGGTCGAGTGGTCAGAGCTCACCGTTGAACGCCTGCCTCAACGCCGGATGGCGGACCGGGCTCACCGGAGTCACCGACGAACACGGCACCGAGTGGGGCTATCCGGAGGGCAAGGGCCGCACCGGGGTGTGGGCGGTGGAGAACACCCGCAACGGGGTGCTCGCCGCGATGCGGGAGCGCCGCTTCTTCGCGACCCGGGTCAGCGGTCTTCGGGTGGACGCGACGGCTTCTGGCGTACGGATGGGCGGAAGCCTGCCCTTCGCGAAGGGTGACGTGCGGTTCGTGGTGGATCTGGACCGCGGCCCGGAGTGGGTGGGTAAGCCGCTGCACATCCAAGTGCTGCGGCCGGGCACGCGCGCCCCGGAAGTCGCCGACGTGGTGGAGACGGAGGCCGGGCGGATCACCGAGTTCACGGTGCCTGTCGACGCCGCGGCCGGTTCGTGGGTGGTGTTGCGGATCGCCGACCCGTCACAGTCGAACGCCTCCCCCGGGCCGTCCGGCCACCCGTGCAACAACTGGGGCGTCGCCTACACCAGCCCGTGGTGGTTGACCCGGTGAGGCGCCCCGGACCGGCCCACCACGGCAGTCGGCTGCCGTGGCCGCGCATCCGGCCGACCGCGGTGCCCACAAGACCGGGCGGCACGTGAGAGATCTGCCCCGTCACGGTGACCCGCGGCAGGTCTGGGAGGTTAACCGCGGTGCAGGCCGGTACTGACTAACGTGGGCGGGGTGCAGCAGATCAACAGCCGGCTGATGAGCTGGGCCAGCATCCTGGAGGACGAGACCCGGCGGCAGGCCGAGCTGGCGTCGCGGCTGCCGATCATCCACCCGCACATCGCGCTGATGCCGGACGCGCATCTGGGCAAGGGCGCCACGGTCGGTTCGGTGATCCCGACCCGTGGCGCGATCATCCCGGCCGCGGTGGGTGTGGACATCGGTTGCGGGATGGCTGCTGTCCGGACCCGCTATCACCGGGACGAGTTGCCCTCGGGGCTGGCCGCGCTGCGCACGTCGATCGAGCGGGCCGTGCCGTTGTCGGCGGGGTCGTACAACGCGAGGCTCACCGATTCGGCGCGGGTGCGGGTGGGGCGGCTGACCGTCGAGGCGGAGCGGGCCGGTTTCGACCCGGCGGGGTATGCGAGGAATTGGGAGTTGCAGCTCGGTTCCCTGGGCAGTGGCAATCATTTCATCGAGGTGTGCCGGGACGAGTCCGGGCGGGTGTGGTTGTTCCTGCACTCGGGCTCGCGGGGCGTCGGCAACAAGATCGCGAGTCATCACATCCGGGGTGGCGCAGGAGTTCGCCGCCCGTGAGGGGATCAGCGTGCCTCATCCGGATCTGGCCTATCTGCGGGAGGGCACCGAGGAGTTCGGCGCCTATTTGCGGGAGCTGCGCTGGGCGCAGGATTTCGCGCTGGTCAACCGGGACGAGATGATGGACCGGGTGATCGCCTGCTTCGCCGAGTTCGTGGGCGGCCCGGTCGACGAGGTGGAGCGGGTGCAGTGCCATCACAACTACACGGAGCGGGAGACGCATTTCGGTGAGACGGTGTGGCTGTCGCGCAAGGGGGCGATCAACGCGGCCCGCGGGGTGCCCGGTTTGATCCCCGGCTCGATGGGCGACGCATCGTATGTGGTGGTCGGCAAGGGTGACGCCATGTCGCTGAACTCGTCGCCGCACGGTGCCGGGCGGGCGTATTCGCGAACCAGGGCCCGCAAGACCTTCACCCGTGAGCAGTTGCGGACGGCGATGAAGGGCATCGAGTTCCGCGACACCGACGCCTTCCTCGACGAGATCCCGCAGGCGTACAAGCCGATCGACGTGGTCATGAAGGATGCCGCTGATCTGGTGGAGGTTCGCCACACGCTGCGTCAGCTGGTGAACGTCAAGGGTGATTAGGATGGCGGTATGGCCGAGGTCGTCCTGTTCCACCATGCCCTGGGGCTGACGCCCGGTGTCACCGGTTTCGCCGACGATCTGCGCGCCGCGGGTCACGTCGTGCACACGCCTGATCTGTTCGAGGGTGAGACCTTCCCGACGCTGCCGGAGGGTGTGCGAAACGCCGAGCGGATCGGTTTCGGCGAGGTGATCGAGCGGGGTGTCCGCGCCGTGGAGGGCTTGCCGTCCGAGGTGGTGTATGCCGGCTTCTCGCTCGGTGTGCTGCCCGCGCAGAAGCTGGCGCAGACGCGGCCGGGGGCTCGTGGCGCGCTGCTGTTCTATTCGTGTGTCCCGGCGTCGGAGTTCGGCGCCGCCTGGCCCGATGACGTGCCGGTTCAGATTCACGGCATGGATCGTGATCCGATCTTCGCCGAGGAGGGCGATCTCGACGCGGCTCGCGCGATCGTCGCCGGGTCCAAGTCCGCGGAGCTGTTCCTCTACCCCGGTGACCAGCACTATTTCGCCGATCGGACGCTGCCGTCCTACGACCGTGAGGCCACCGCTCTGCTGCTGCGCCGGGTGCTCGACTTCCTCGGCTGATTCCCCGGCCTCTCGCGGACCGCGACGGCACGGGCGGCCGCGACGTTCGCGCTTCGCGATGAGACAAACCCCGATGGTGTACGCCGTAAGCGTCACGTCCCCCGACGGCACCACCGGCCACGGACAGTCACGGCATCGCGGTTCGACGCGCGCCCGGTCAGGTCCGGCGGGCCGCACCCCGTACCCGGAATACCGGAAATGAGCGGCGGACGGCACACCCGGCGGGCAGCGGACGGCGGCCGTGCGCAGGCGGGCGGCGGCGGCGCGAGTGAGCACCGTCCCACCAGGTGCAAGGCGGTCACACAGGGCAACTTCCGGGCGATATGCTGCGGCCGCCCATTGCCGAAAAGTCTGGAGTGTCACCCCCATGTCATCGGATGCTGTCGCTATCTCCCGTGAGGCGTGGGGTTCCACGCCGGAGGGCCCCGTCGAGCGCTTCACCCTCGACAACGGTCGAGGGTTGCGGGTGCGGGTCATCACCTATGGCGGCATCGTCCAGTCGGTCGAGACTCCGGACCGCGACGGCACGCCGGCGAACGTGGCGCTGGGCTTCGACACGATCCAGGGCTATCTGGACAACCCCGGACCGTATTTCGGGGCGATCATCGGCCGGTTCGGCAACCGGATCGCCGAGGGCCGTTTCACCTTGGACGGCGTCACCTACCAGATCCCGGTCAACGACGGTGTGAACAGCCTGCACGGCGGCACGACCGGCTTCGACAAGGTGATCTGGGCGGCCACGACGGTGGACGGCGGGATCGCGCTGACCCACGTGAGCCCGGCCGGGGACCAGGGTTTCCCGGGTGAGCTGAGCATGACGGTCACCTACACGCTGACCGCGGACGGTGGGCTGCGCATCGACTACCTGGCCACCACGAACGCGGCGACCGTGGTGAACCTGACCAATCACAGCTACTTCAACCTGGCCGGCGAGGGTGAGGGGCACGTCTACGATCACGTGCTGCGCATCGACGCCGACGAGTTCACGCCGGTCGGCGAGGGCCTCATCCCGACCGGGAAGATCGCGCCGGTGGCCGGGACGGCGCTGGACTTCCGCGATCCGGCCACGATCGGCGGCCGCGTCCGGGCCGGCGAGACCCAGATGCTGTACGGGCGCGGCTACGACCACAACTGGGTGCTGCGCCCGCGTGAGGGCGAGCCGGAGTCGGCGGCCCACGTGGTGGAGCCGGTGAGCGGCCGTACCCTGACGGTGCTGACGACCGAGCCGGGCATGCAGTTCTACTCGGGCAACTTCCTGGACGGCACGATCATCGGCGCGAGCGGTCGGCCGTACCGGCAGGGTGACGGGTTCGCGCTGGAGACGCAGCACTTCCCGGACTCGCCGAACCACGCGAACTTCCCGTCGACGGTGCTGCGGCCCGGCCAGCGGTATCTCTCCACGACGATCTACCGCTTCGGTGTGACC
This sequence comes from Actinoplanes sp. NPDC049802, assembly GCF_040656595.1. Lineage (NCBI taxonomy): Bacteria > Bacillati > Actinomycetota > Actinomycetes > Micromonosporales > Micromonosporaceae > Actinoplanes > Actinoplanes sp. NPDC049802. The sequence goes on along the minus strand of NZ_JBFAMR010000045.1, from coordinate 56,622 downwards.
GGCGCGTGAGCCTGCCACCGGATGGTGTCGGCATCCGGTGGCGGGGACGTGCCCGGCGGGCGTGTGCGACGGCCGGCCCGCCGGGCACCGTGCCGGTGTGCCTGGATCCGGGCGAGGACGCCCCGGACCGGTAGGTGCACCCGGCTCAGCGGAGAACGGACTTGCTGTAACGTTCGGCCGGCGACCGGACATGGACGTGACGTGGGTTCTGGGACTGAGCAGGAAGACCGATTCCGGCGCGTCTACGCCGGCAACTTCGAGGCGCTCCTGGCCTACGCGTTGCGGCGCGTCGATCAGCCGGAGGACGCCGCCGACGTGGTCGCCGAGACGTTTCTGGTGGCCTGGCGCCGCAGTCGTGAGCTGCCGCCCGATGACGAGATCACACTCTGGTTGTACGGCGTCGCCCGCCGGGTGCTGGCCAACCATCATCGCGGTGGTGTCCGTCGTGAGCGGCTTGGTGAGCGCCTGCGCCAGCGGCTGACCGCGTTCGTCGCCCGCGATCCGGGTGCCGAGGTTCCGCAACGTCTGGCCGTACAGAATGCTCTGGCTCGTCTTGCCGAGACGGACCGTGAGGTTCTCACCCTGGCCGTGTGGGAGGGTTTGCAGCCGCGTGAGATCGCCGAGGTGGTGGGGGCGAGCGCGGCCGCGGTTCGGACGCGGCTGTCGCGGGCCCGATCGCGGATGCGGGAGATGATCGGTGACGATCTGGGACCGCCCGGACATGTACTCGATGTCCTGACCGCGACCGTCCCGAAGGAGGGCCGATGACAGACGAGCACCTCGACCGCATGGTTCGAGACGCCGACCCGTACCGTCCCGATCTCGTCGCCCGCCTCGGCGGGGCGGAGCAGCAGCTCCTGGAGGAGATCATGTCCACACCGAAGCTCGACGTCGTCGACGGCGACGGCCCGCGCCGCGGCCTGTCCCGGCGCCTGATCGGCGCGGTGGCCGCGGCGGCCGCCGTCACCGGTGTCATCGGCGCCACCGCCCTGCTGCGCGACCAGCCGGATCCCGGCGGCTCGACCGGCGCCTGGTCCGGGCCTCTCGGACTGCCCAGCTCGGACTCGGGCGGCGCGGGCGGCGGCTACCAGCTCGACCTCAAGGCCGCGGAGGCTCATCCGCGCCTGCTGATCGGCCGGCCGGGTTGGAAGATCACCACGGTGTACGGGTTCGCCGCCGCCGAAGGCACGATCGAGTTCGTCAACGGCAAACGATCGATCCAGATGAACTGGTACGCCGCCGACCAGTACGACAGCTACTACAAGGACCGGCTGGAGGTCAGCAAGCCGGAGTTCACCACGGTGGCCGGCGCCGAGGCGAGCGTCGTCACCTACGGTGGCGGGGAGTGGGCGGCCATGCGCAAGCCGGACGGCAGCACCTTCGTCGAGATGCGTAGCGGCCCCGGCTGGACACGGGGCGAGTACGACGCGCTGCTCGCCGCCGTGAAGCAGGTCAGCGCCGAGGAGTTCCTGGCCGCGCTGCCGCCGGAGGTCGTCACGCCGGGCAAGGTGCGCGAGGCGGCCGCCAAGGTGCTCGCCGACATGCCCATCCCGCCGGGCTTCGACGTGGCCGCGGTGAACGTGGCGGGCGCCAACTCGCCGTACCACTTCGGGGCGGCCGTCACCGGCCAGGTGACGTGCAGCTGGATCACCGAATGGGCGCGGGCCGAGGAGGCCGGCGACAAGGAGGCGCTGGGCCGGGCTTCGGCCGCGCTGCAGAGCAGCCGCCGGTGGAAGGTCCTGCAGGAGATGAACACCGAGGGCGACTGGCCGGAGGCGATCTGGGAACTCGCCGACCGGGTCACCAAGAAGGGCGAGGTCCCGAAGGGGTACGAGGAAGGGTTCGGCTGCCGCTGATCAACCGACCAGGAAGACCGGGCAGAGGGCCCGCTGCGGCAGCACGTACGCGGCCGGACCGGTTCGGGTGACCACCACGGCCGCGGCCGTGCCGGACGCCTCGACCAGGGCGAGCACGGGGTCGCCCTCCACGACCCGGTGGTGGACCGACACCCCGGCCTGCACGTCCCGGCGGTAGGCGAGTTCGCTGCCGCCGGAGATGTGCAGCAGGGTGACGTCACAGCCGCGGGCCTGTGCCTCGCCGAGCGCGAAGTCGACGGCCGCCCGGGCCGGCGGCGTGTCGTCGGCGGCCACCACGATGGGCCGGGTCCCGTATTCGGGCCCGGCCGGCCAGCCCGGCATCCGGACCACCAGGACGGGTCCACTGTGCATCCGGCCGATCCGGTCGGCGACGCTGCGGCCCAGGGTGGTGGAGGTGATGCCGTGCCGGTGGCCGACGACGACCAGGCCGGCGCCGACCGCCTCGGCGAGCAGGCCGCGCGCCGGGTCCTCGCCGAGCACGATCCGGCTGGTCACCGGGGTGGACGGAGCGCTGGCGTGCACCCGGTCGGTGAGCCGTTGCAGCAGGTGGGCGCCGGCCCCGTCGGAGCCGGTGCCGCGTACGTTCACCAGGCGCAGCGGCCAGCCGCGCAACTCCGCCTCGATAGCCGCGTGGTCGACGGCGATGCAGCTGATCGGGGTCTCGTCGACGCCGGCCAGCACGGCCCCGGGTCCCGTCCGCGGCTGATCGAGCGTTGTCATGGCGGCATCCTTTCCGTCGGCGATGCTTCCATCGGACTCCGGAAGATCGCCGAACGGCAGGGCCGACCGGACGGCCCGGCCGGGCCGGTCAGACGAGACCGGTCGGCGGGCGCACGGGCCGCAGCTGATCGTCGCGGGCGGCGAGTTTCGCGACGGCGCGACGGTACTGCCGGGAGCTGATCTCACCCCGGATCAACTGGGCGGCGAGGGCGCCCTCCAAGGTGGTGGGCCGCTCCGGCGGGCTCGGCGCGGGGCTCGCGGCGGGCTCGGTCTCGGCCGGTTCCGGTTCGGGCCAGAGGGCGCTCGCGAGGACCATGGTCAGGGTCACGACGATGACGAGAATGATGAGCACGGCGGCCACCTCCGTCGGTTCCCGGGATGCCAGAGTATGCCTCCGCGACGCGCCACCGATACCGCCGAGGCCCGGCCGGGCGCCCCGGAATTCGCGTGGGGACGCCCTTCGAGCCCGAGGGCGGCAACCGGTTAGGGTCACCGCCATGATCGACCAGGTGCCCGAGCCCGCGCGTCCCGGTGGAACCGTCTACGGGGAGCCCCGCCGTACGCCTCCGGTCATGCCGATCGTGGTCGGCGTCGCCGCCGTCGCCGTGATCGGTGTGGGCATCGTGGCCTGGAACTCCACCGGCGGCGCCGAGCGGGCCGAGTCGGCGCCGCCGGCGGTGGTTCCGGCGTCGACGGCCCCGGCCGTCCCGGCGAGCCCGGTCCCGGCGCGGCTGACCGCCGGCACCTGGGTGGTGTCGCCGCTCGGCGACCCGGACACCTACCTGACCACCGACGGCGACTTCGCGGCGCTGTCGGCGGTCGACCCGCTGCCGTTGACCGTGGTCGCCGGCCTGGCCGACGACACCTGCTTCGCCTTCCGGACCGACGATGGCCGCTACCTGCGCCACTTCGACTATCGGCTGCGCTTCGACGCCGCGGAGGACTCCGACCTGTTCCGCGCGGACGCCACCTTCTGCCAGGAGGCCGGCACCGAGGTCGGCACGGTTCGGCTGCGCTCGAAGAACTATCCCGACCACCTGGTGCACCGGCGCGGCGAACAGCTCTACATCGACGAGCCGGACGGATCGGACGGTTTCACCGCGGCCGCCTCGTTCATGGTGCAGCAGCCGTAGGCCGTGATCCGGCAAAGGGCCTGAGCGGCCCCTCTGCCGAAACACGGGGTACGGGCCCATCGGCCCTGATGGGCGGGACCTGCGGCGACCTAACGTTCGGGACGTGAGGACCCGGCTTCCCGTTCTGGCCGGCGCCGCGTTCGCCCTGCTCGGCGGCCTGTACGGCGCCCTGCTCCTGCTCGGCGTCCCGGTGCCGGCGCCGGCCCGTCCGGTGGACGAGGTGCACGGCCCGGTCATGGTTTTCGGTTTCGTCGGAACGCTGGTGGCCCTGGAACGGGCGGTCGCCCTGCGCAAGACGTGGGGGCTGCTCGCCCCGGCCTTCTCCGCGGTGGGCGCGCTGATCCTGCTGCTGTTCGGCCCGGTTCCGCCGGGCCGGGCGGCGCTGATGCTGGCGTCGGTCGGCCTGCTCGGCGTCTACCGGGCGCTGTGGGCGCGGCAGCAGTCGGCGGCCCTGCTGGCCCAGGCGGCCGGGGCGTTCGGCTGGTACGCCGCCACCCTGCTGTGGCTGGCCGGATACCCGGTCGCCGAGATCGTGCCGTGGATGGTGGTGTTCGTGGTCGGCACGATCGCCGGCGAGCGTCTGGAACTGGCCCATGTGGCGCTGCGCTCGCCCGCCGCCGAACGCTGGTTCCTGACGGTGATGTCGGCGCTGGTCTTCGGTGCGACCGCGGCGACGGTACGGCCGGAGGCGGGCACGCGGCTGTTCGGGTTGGCCCTGCTCGCGGTGACCGCCTGGCTGGCGGTGTACGACGTGGCTCGCCGCACCGTCCGGGCGACGGGTCTGCCGCGGTACATCGCGGTCGGTCTGCTGGCCGGATACGGGTGGCTGGCGGTGGCCGGGCTGTTGTGGGCGGGCGCCGGCCCGGTCGCCGACGGTCCCCGGTACGACGCCACGCTGCACGCCGTGTTCCTCGGTTTCGTCCTGTCGATGATCTTCGTGCACGCCCCGGTGATCCTTCCGGCGGTGCTGCGCCGCCCGCTGCCGTACCACCCGGTGCTGTACGTGCCGCTCGCCTGGCTGCACCTGTCCCTGCTGGTGCGGGTGGTGGCCGGGGACGCCGCCGGGCTGGAGCCGGTGTGGCGCTGGGCCGGAACGGCGAACATCCTGGCCGTGCTCGTCTTCGCCGGCTGCGCCGTCACCCTGTCCCGCCGTGCCACGGCGGTGCGGGCATGACCGGCCGGCCCGAAATGGCCGGGCGGCCCGAAATCGCCGGGCGGCCCGAAATCGCCGGGCGGGCCGAAGTAGCCGGGCGAGCCGGTATGACCGGGCGGGCCCGCTGGCACCGGCGTGCCGGAGCGCTGCCGCTGCTCTATCTGGCCAGCCTGGTGGCGCTGGCCCTCGCCCATCCGCTGCTGCCGACGTGGCGCTGGCTGGCGATCCACATGCTGCTGCTCGGCGCGGCCACCAACGCGATCCTGGTGTGGAGCGCCCACTTCACCGCGGCCGTGCTGCGGGTGCCCGCCCCGCAACGGCGTACCGGCGAGGTGGCCCGGCTGGGTCTGCTCAACGTGGGTGTCGTGGCCGTGCTGGCCGGCGGCGCCGCGGAGCTGCCCTGGGTGGGTGTGGGCGGGGCGGCTGCCGTGTTCGCGGCGGTGGCCGCGCATCTGCTCTGGCTGACCGCCCGTCTCCGCTCGGCGCTGCCGGCCCGGTTCGCGGTGACGGTGCACTACTACGTGGCGGCCACGACCGCGCTGCTGACCGGGATCCCCGCCGGGGCGTGGATGCTGGTCACCGACGACGCCGCCCGGTCCCGGCTGATCCTCTTCCACGCCCACGTGAACCTGCTCGGCTGGGTGATGCTGACCATTCTGGGCACGGTGCTGACGCTGTGGCCGACCGTCCTGCGGACCAGGATGGCCGACGACGCGATCGCCGCCGCCCGGATCGCGCTGCCGCTGGCCGTGTCCGGCCTGACCCTGCTGGCGGTGGCGGTGCTCGCCTGGTGGCCGCTGGTGACGGCCGCCGGGCTGGCCCTGATCGCGGCGGCCGTGGTCCGCACCGTGATCCCGGCGGTACGGGTGGGGCTGGCCCGGCCTCCGGAGTCGTTCGCCGCCTGGTCGATCGCGGCCGGTGCGGCCTGGCTGCTCGCCGCCCTCGTCCTGGACGCGTGGACGCTGCTCACCGCGGGCGGCCCGGACGAGGGCGTGGACCGGTTCGGGATCGTGCTGCTGCCGCTGCTGGCCGGCGCGGTGGCGCAGGTGCTGATCGGGTCGCTGGCGTACCTGCTGCCGATGGTGCTCGGCGGCGGCCCCGCCGTGGTGCGGGAGCGGAACGCCGCTCTGGACCGCAACTGGGCGCAGCGGGTGGCGATGGCCAACGCCGCGTTGCTCGCGTTCCTGCTGCCGACCGGCCCGTACGCCCGGATCGCCACATCGTTGCTGCTGCTCGTGGCGCTGTGCCAGTTCCTGATCCCCGCCGTGACAGTGCTGCTGCGAGCCCGGAGGTAACCGTCGTGTCCCGTCCCCTTGGTGGCGCCGCCGCCGGTGTGGCCCTCGTGCTGCTCGCCGTGCTGGCCGGCACGGTCGCGCAGCGCGCCGCCGACGGCCCCGTGCCGGTGGCGGCGGCCGTCGACGTCCCCGCGACCGGGCACACCACGACCGTGGCGGTGACCGCGAAGGGCATGCGGTTCCACCCGGACCGGATCACCGTGCCACCGGGCGACCGCCTGATCATCGAACTGACCAACGCCGACGACCGGCGGCACGACCTGGTGCTGGCCAACGGCGCCCGTACCGGCACGGTGGAGAAGCACGGGAGTGCCCGCCTGGACGCCGGGATCATCGGCGGCACGGTCGACGGCTGGTGCTCGCTGCCCGCGCACCGGCAGGCCGGCATGACCCTGACCATCGTCACCGACGGCGGGGCCACGGCGGAGGCGCACGGCGCCGGCGCGCATTCCGGTGGCACGGCGACCGGCGGGCACCGCTTCGACACCATGGCGGAGCCGGCGGCCGGTTTCACGGCCCGGGACGCGACCGCGCCGATCACTCCGGCGGGCCGCATACACCGCGTCGACCTGCACGTTCAGGAGGTGCAGATCGAGGTGGCGCCGGGCGTGCGGCAGCTGATGTGGACCTACGGCGGCACGGTGCCCGGCCCGGTGCTGCGCGGGCGGGTCGGCGACACGTTCGAGATCACGCTGATCAACGACGGCACCGTCGACCACGGTGTCGACTTCCACGCCGGCGCGCTCGCCCCGGACCGGCCGATGCGTCCCATCGACCCGGGCGAGCGGCTCACCTACCGGTTCACCGCCACCAAGGCCGGCATCTGGATGTACCACTGCTCGACGATGCCGATGCTGCACCACATCGGCAACGGCATGTACGGCGCGGTGATCATCGACCCGCCGGATCTGGCCCCGGTCGACCACGAGTACGTGCTGGTCCAGTCGGAGCTGTACGCCGGACCGGACGGCGAGGTCGGCGACCTGGCGAAGATGCAGGCCGAGCAGCCGGACGCGGTGATGTTCAACGGCTACCCGGCCCAGTACGCGCACAGGCCGCTCACCGCCTCGGCCGGCGACCGGGTACGCATCTGGGTGCTGGACGCCGGACCGAGCCGCTCGTCGTCCTTCCACGTGGTCGGCACCCAGTTCGACACCGTCTATCTGGAGGGCCGCCGGGTGCTGGGGCCGGACGATCCGGGCGGCGCCCAGGTGCTCCAGCTGGGCCCGGCGTCCGGTGGCTACGTGGAGGCGGTGCTGCCGGAGGCCGGCCACTACCCGTTCGTCAGCCATGCGATGGTCGACGCCGAACGCGGCGCCCGCGGCGTCATCGAGGTCGGCCCGCCCGCATAGCGGGTGGAGCCGTTCACTGATCGATCTTCACGGCTTTCGGATGGTCGACCAGGAACGACGCCACCCGGTCCTCGGCGACGGCCTTGAGGAACGCGTTCGCGCCGGGCAGGAACCTCTCGCCGCGGTAGACGCCGCCCTCGAAGAGCGCCGTGCCCGGCAGGTCGATCGACGTCATGCCCCGCACGTCCAGGCGCCGTGCCACCGTCAGCCAGGTGGCGAGGGTGTTCCCGCCGTCGACGAAGGTCAGCGAGTCACCGGCGGACCGCACGATCGCGGCGACGTCCCGGTCGATCACCCGCTTGGCCATCGCCTTCAGGAACTGCCGCTGGTGCCGTTGCCGGTCGTAGTCGCTGCGCGGCAGGCCGTACCGCTGGCGCACGTAGTCGAGCGCCTCCCATCCCCGGAACCGCACCGGCGCGGCACTGCGCGGATAGACCTTCTGCGGGCCGGTGTACGGGCGCAGGCACGCGTGACGCAGCCGGCACTCGGCGGTCCGGTTCCGCGGGCGGCCGTCCGGCCTGAGGTGCTCCGACTTGACCTCCTGGTCGACGCGTACCTTGACGCCGCCCATCGTGTCGACCACCTTCTCGAATCCGCCGAAGTTCACGATCGCGGCCGCGTCGAACCAGCGGATCCCGGTGACGTTGCCGACCGCCCGGGCCAGCAGATAGAGGCCCTGCCGCGGGTTGTACCGTCCGTTCGGCTGCCGGCTGCCCAGCGCCATCGCCGCGTTGATCTTCGTACGCACGGCGGCGGTTCCGGACGGCTTGAACGCCGGGATCCGCACCACGAGGTCACGGGGCAGCGAGAAGAGGAAGACGTCCTCGCGGTTCGACGGCACGTGCGCGACGACGATCGTGTCGGCCAGCGGCTTGGTGTGTGCGCCGCGCGGGTCGATGCCGACGAGCAGGAAATTGAGCGGTTCGCGGGTGTCCTCCCGCGGCGCGGCGTGCGCCCCGGCCGGCACGTCCGCCCCCGGGATGACTCCTCCGGCCGGAACCACCTCGGCGGCCGCCACCGTCCCTCCGGCCGGGATCAGCAGCAGGGCTCCCACGGCGACGCTGAGTCTGGCCCACAACGGGGCACGGCGACCTTCGGATCCGGCCATCTGACCTATACCTCCCGGTTACTGGCGACTCGCGCATGATCACACGAATAGGCAGCTCAAGGAGGGTTTATCCGGCCTCGGTCCCCGGATCAGCGGTACCGGCGACTGCCGCGGTACCGTCGCGCCCGCTGTGCCCGGCGGCGGCGGAGCAGCAGCGCCACGAAACCCACCGCCGCGGCCGGGAACGCCACCAGCATGACCGGCGAGATGCCCCAGCCGGCGTCCACCGGAGCCGTCGGCGGTGCGGCCACCGCGGTCTTCCCGCCCGCGGCCGGCGCCTTGGTCCGCGCCGGGCTGGGCGAGGGCGAGGCCGCCGCCAGGTCGTCGCCGATGACCGACATGATCCACGGCCGCAGCGCGTCGACCCGGGTGGCGATGTCCGGCCCGGTGTGCGGGCAGTCCGGTCCCCGGCTCACCACCGCGATCAGCACGGCGCCGGTCTGCCCCTCGGTGAAGTAGGGGCCGCCGGAATCCCGCTCGCAGGGGCTGGTGTCCGACCGTGGCGAGATCCCGGCCAGCCCCATCTCGGTGGTCGCCACCGAGGTGACCTCGAACCTGCCGGTCCGCGCCCGGTTGGGCGTCTTGGCCGCGCCGGCGTTGGTGAACCCGAACCCGACGAGCCGCGCCTCCTGCCCCGAGGCGGGCTTCTTCCGGTTGAGCCGCAGCGGGGTGATCCCGGTGATGGCCCGGTCCAGCCGGATCAGCGCCACATCCGATTTCCCGTGCTGCTTGACCTGGACGACGTCGGCGGTGAACCCGGCCTTCCCGGTCAGGTCGGCCCGCCCGACGGTGGCGATGGTCTGCTCCGCCACGGTCCGCGACACCCGCCGCCCGTTCTCATCCCGGAAGCAGTGCGCCGCCGTGATCACCCATCGCGGCGAGACGAGCCCGCCGGAGCAGGAACTGTCCCGGGTGCCGCCGTCGGCCGTCGGGATCCCGAGGGCGCTGATCTTGACGGCGAAAGGGTACCGCCCGTCGGGCACGCTGTCGCCGTTGGCGATGGCGCAGGCCGGTCCCCCGGCCACCCCCAGAACCAGCGAGAGCACGGCCAGACCGCCAAGAAACTTCCATATCGCTTTCAACGGGTACGCACAGTACGCGACTCCCGCAACCACCCGCACCGCCCCCGCGCCGCCCATGCCCTCCCCCAAGTCGGCCTGGCCTCCTCCATGAGGACGCGTCCCGGCCCCGCACGGTTGCATGAAGTCCGCCGACCTCTTCTACGGAGGCCGCGGCCGCACCGTTCAAGAGGTCAGGCGGTGGCGCCCCGGAGGACCGCGTCGACCAGGGTCTCGGCGAACCTCTCCTCCGGAACCGAGAGGTTGAGCTGGAACAGCGACTGCATCACGCCCGGAGCCGACAGCATCAGCTGGGTGAGCTCGACGTCCAGGTCGGCGCGCAGCTCGCCGGTCTCGATGCCCCGGCGCAGGACCTGGCGGGTCACCTCGCGGCGGGGTTCGATGAGGGCCTGGTACATCCGCCTCAGCTCGTCGTCGCGGAGCAACTCGGGCAGCAGGCAGGCGGTCACCTTGCTGTACCGCTGGGCGCGCGGGGTGCGGTTGGCCTGGATCAGGGCGATCAGGTCCTCGCGCACCGAGCGGCCGGCCGGCTCCGGCAGGGGACCCTTCATGGCGCGGACCGCGTCGATGAGCAGCGCCTCCTTGTTGGGCCAGCGCCGGTAGATGGTGGCCTTGCCCACACCGGCCTTGGCGGCGACGGCCTCGATCGAGATGGCGGCGGCGCTCTGGCCCTCGCCGAGCAGCTCCAGGACCGCGTCGAGGATGGTCTCGTCGGCCTGGGCGCTGCGGGGCCGGCCAGGAGCCTTGCGCTCCTGGCCGGCCGCGGTGCTGGTGTTCATGGCGTTCATTGTCACCGACGGGTTTACGCGTCGGCCAACTGCAGGTCCGGCGCCTCGTCCGAGGCGGCCGCGGGGACGGGCGCGGGGCGCCGGCCGGGCAGCCAGAGCACCGCGACGAGGACACCGAGCAGGGCGAAGACGGTCGAGCCGACGGCCGCGTAGTGCATCGCCGTGACGAACGCGCTGTCGGCGCCGGCGAGCAGGGCGGGCGCGACCGGTCCGGCCTGCCCGGCGACCGCGTGCGCGCCGGCGATGGACTCGCGGGCCACCTCGGCGGCGGCGTCCGGCAGCCCGGCCGGGGTGGCCAGGTTGTCGCGGTAGACCGAGGAGACGACCGCACCGAGGACCGCCACGCCGAGCGCCCCGCCGAGCTGACGGATCGTGTTGCTGACCGCGGAGCCGACGCCGGCCTTCTCCCGGGGCAGCGCCGACATGATCGCCTCGGTGGCGGGCGGCATCACGTTGGCCATGCCCACGCCCTGGATGAAGAACGCCAGGGCGACCAGTGCGATCGGGGTGTCCACGTCGATGAACAGCCAGAGGCCGAGGGCCGTCGAGACGAGCAGCAGGCCGACGGTGCTGACCGCCTTCGGGCCGAACCGCTTGACCATCGAGGCGCTGGCCGGCGCGAAGATCATCTGGCCGACCGCGAACGGGACGAACAGCGCGCCCGAGGCGAGCGGACCGTACCCACGGACCATCTGCAGGTAGAAGGCGCCGAAGAACATCGAGCCCATGGCCGCGAAGAAGACCAGGCCGATGATGCCGGTCGACGCGGCGAACTGCCGGTTGCCGAAGAGGCGCACGTCCAGCGAGGGGAAGGTGATCCGGCGCTCGTAGAGGACGAAACCGACCAGCACGAGCAGGCCGGCCGTGAGCGTGGACCAGGCCGCCGTCTCACCGAAACCGTCCTCACCGCCCTTGATCACGCCGTAGGTGAGCAGGGTGAGCCCGACGATCGACAGGATGACGCCGAGCACGTCGATGCGGCCGGGCTTCGGGTCGCGCGACTCCGGCACGAGGACGCCCACCAGGATCACACCGATCACCACGATCGGCACGTTGATCAGGAAGACCGAACCCCACCAGAAGTGCTCGAGCAGCAGACCACCGAGGACCGGGCCGATGGCGACGGCCAGCCCGACGGCGCCGGCCCAGACGCCGATGGCGCGCGGGCGCTCCAGCGGGTCGAAGACGTTCGCGATGATCGACAGGGTGGCCGGCATGACGGCCGCCGCGCCGAGACCCATCACCGCGCGGGCGGCGATCAGTTCGTCGGGTGAGGAGGCGTACGCCGAGACGAGCGACGCGACGCCGAAGACGACCAGACCGGTGACCAGGCTGAGCCGGCGGCCGAACCGGTCGGCCAGGATGCCGGCGGTGAAGAGCAGACCGGCGAACACCAGAGTGTACGAGTTGATCGCCCACTCGAGTTCGCTCTGCGTGGCGCCGAGGCCCCGCTCCGGATCGGCGATGGTGCTCATCGCGACGTTGAGCACCGTGTTGTCGAGCACGACCACCAGCAGGCTGATGACCAGCACGCCGAGGATCGCCCAGCGCCGGGGATGCCCGGTCTGTGGTGAAGCTTGGTTCATGTGCGGTGCCCCCGAAACCTTTTCGAAACGGAACCGTTCCGTTTCTGAAGGCCACGCTAGCCCCGGCCTTCGCGAAACGGAACGGTCTCGTATCGAAAGTGTCGCTGGTCACCCACGCTCAGCAGGCGGCCACCCGGACCACCGGCGTGTACCTGGCATCGGCGGAATCGGCGCCGTCGGACTCGGTGAACACGACACGGACCCCGCCGTACCTCGCCTCGACCACCCACCGATAACTGCCCCCGGTCACGGACACGAGCGGATCCGCACCCTTGACCGGCCGCCACGACCAGCCGCCGGGATCGGCGGACCGGTAGAGCCGGTCGTTCTCGATCAGATAATCGGCACCGAAGCCGCCGGCCTGCGGAATCCGGTAACCCGTCTCGGTGTCGCGATCCGCGTCGATGAACACCTGCCGGAACCTCGACGAGCCACTGAACGTGGCCTTGAAGGCCACCGAACCGCCGGTCGAGCAGGCCGAGTAGCCGGTCACGGTGAGACCGGCCGGGCCGGGTCCCGGTGACGCCGGAAGGCTGGGCGGCCGGGCGACCGCCAGGCTGGCCGCCACCGGCGCGCCCTCGGCCGGCACCTCGAAGAATCCCCCGCCGGTCACCCGCAGCGCCGCCACCACCCCGGCGGCGGCCAGCAAGATCACGCCCCCGGCGACCGCCGGCCACACCCGGCGGCGGCGAGACCCCGCAACGGGCGACCGCGGCGGCGCGGGCGCGGGCGGCGGCGAAGTCGCGGGCATCGCCGCTGGGTGGTGCGGGAACATCCGCCGCAGCGAGGCGGCCCGCTGATCCGCGAACCGCGCCCCCTCGTCATCCGGCCGGTTCTGCGCGTCAACGCCCACCCGATCTCCCGATTGTCGTGAAACTCGTCGATGTCCGCGTGGCACGGTACACGGCGGATCCGGCGGACCGGGCGTGATCCCGCCGCACCACGCGAGCCCTGCCCGCTCCAGGCCGCACCGCGCCCGCCGGGCTGACCCGCAACGCGGGCTCCGCGTGCCGCATTCGGCCGGCGAGCAGCCAGAAGCCCCGGGTGCCGACCCCGGCCCCACGGGGACTCGGAAGACGACGGGTCGGACGGCTCGGATGTCGGATGGCGCCCGTGTCGCCCGGCGGGCGGAGAGCCGGCGTCAGGGCGATGTGTGCTTTGAGAACCCGATACCCGTGGTGGTTGTGACGACACCCGTTGCGGGTGTCATGTTTACGGACCTATCCCGGTCGGCAGGACGGGCGGATTCGGCGGGGGCGGCGCACGGCGTACCGAAAAAGGGGTTGGGGCAAGTGGCTCACGGGTGGTCCGGCGGGGACTCCGCGAAGACCACCGGCACCTCGTTGTCGTGGATCACCCGGCCCAGCAGCCGGGCGACCGTGTCACGCTCCTGGCCGGTCAGGCCGGCGGGCAGAACGTCGACGCGGCGGCACGTCTCGGTGTAGAAGCGGTCGGCCAGCTCGGCACCGCGCGGGGTGAGGGCCACGGTGATGCCGCGCGGATCGCGCGGATCGGGGTCCCGGCGGACCAGACCGTTGCGTTCGGTACGGTCGACGAGCCCGGTGAGGCTCGATTTGGCGAGGCCCAGAATCGTGCTCAATTCGCCCATCGCATAGGACCGGGGCATCAGCACGCAGAGCAGTTGACCCTGTTGCGGGGTCAGTCCGAACTCGCGGGCAGACTCCGCATAAACCGCGTTGACCAGGAACGCCGTCCGCACCAAGGCGGCTACGACTCCGATCGCATCCTCCGCTTTCGTCATCCAGGAAGCCTAGCGGACCCCTGCTAGTTCGTGCTACGAACTACGGATAGTTCGGAGTACGAACTACGACACGTGAGGGGTGACCATGCGCAAGGTCGTCTTCGGTTTCGGGGCGCACGACGGGATCGCCGGCCGGCAGGAGTGGCTGCGCCTGACCACGCAGGCCGACCGGGACGGGCTCGACCTGTTCTCGCTATCCGACCATCCCTACCTGGGTAAGAGGCTGGACGCGTACGCCGCGATCGGCCTGGTCCTGGGCCGCACCGAGCGGATCGCCGGTTTTGCGAACGTCACCAATCTGCCGACCCGGCCGCCCGCCATGCTGGCCCGTACGGTCGGGACGCTCTCCGCGCTGTCCGGAGGCCGGGTGGTGCTCGGCATGGGCGCGGGCGGCCTGTGGGACCGGATCGCCGACATGGGCGTGCCCCGGCTGTCGCCGGGCGAGGCGGTGGAGGCGTTCGAGGAGGCGATCGTGCTGATCCGGCTGCTGTCCGGCGGCGACGGCCCGGTCACCTTCGAGGGCAGGCACTACCGGGTGACCGATCTGGAACCGGCGCCGGTGGAGGCGCCGCCGGTGTGGACCGGTTCGGTCGGGCGCAAGTCGCTGGCCGCGACCGGCCGGGTGGCGGACGGCTGGATCCCCGGTCACGCGGCCGACTGGCGAAGCGCCCGCTACCGCGAGTCACGGCCGGTCATCGACGAGGCGGCCGTCGCGGTGGGCCGTGACCCGTCCGAGATCAGCACGATCTACAACCTGCCGGGCCGGATCACCGACAGCCCGCTGCCGGCGACCCGCGACGCGGACGGCCGCTGGCTGGGCGGTTCGCCGGAGCAGTGGGTGGAGGAGCTGACCGGGGCGGTCCTCGACCACGGGGCGGCCGGGTTCACGCTGTTCTCCCCCGGCGGCGGCACACCGGACAGCATGACGCTGGGCCGCTGGGCCAACGAGGTGGCGCCCGCCGTCCGGGCCGGGGTCAACCGCGCCGGCCGGTCCGCGGCTCCCGGCCCGAGTCGGTGAGCAGGGTGCGCGGTTCGCCGGGAAGCGGGCCGGCCGCGGCGCCCGGGCGATCCGGATGACCCGCGACGGCGGGCCGGCACACGAGGCGCCGGCCCGCCGCGGGTTCAGCGGATGGGCGCGCTGAACGGGGCCACCGCGATCCTGTCGATCACGGGGGCGTACTTCGAGCGGAGCAGCACGTCCGGCCAGGTGTCGGAGGCGTACGTCGTACCGTCGAAGTCGGGAAGTTCCTCGGACGAGAACGCGATGGTGTTCGCGCCGCGCTTGAGGGTCACCGGGATGGTCAGCTCCCAGAAGTTGTTGTCGTGGAAGCTGTGCGGGAACAGGAATCGTCTCGCCGGAGCGCCGTTGACGGAGATGTCGGCGGGCCGGGCCAGCGGGTCGGGGTTGTAGTGGGTGGCGACCGCCTGCTCCGGGTTGGAGTAGCGGACCCGCATCGCGTACGTGCCGGACCGGGCGGCGTTCACGGTGAAGGTGAGGGTGTTGGCGTTACCCGGCGCACCACCGACGCCGGTGACCACCGATCCGCCGCCGGCCAGGGATTTCGCGGTGACCGCGGCGGTGCCGGCAAGCTGTGCGTCCTCGGCCTCCACGACGGTCGCCGGCAGCGCCTCCGAAGCGGTCACGCCGAGCCGGTCGACGGCCGCGCTCCTCGACAGGCCGGTAACCACGATCTTGTTGACGCCGCCGGAGAGCGAGACGGCCGTCTTCCGTGCGCCGCCGACCGCGATCCCGTTCACGTCGATCTGGACCGAGCCGGTGACACCGAGGTCGAGGACGGCCGCCGCGTCCCGCGCGGAGTAGACCCAGAAGGTCGCGGCACCGCCGCGGCCCAGCTCGGCGACTCCGGCCCCGGACGTCTTGCGGCCCTCGTAGACGGGCTTAGCCCCGCCCTCGAGGGAGGCGAGTTCCGCCTCGTAGACGTCGGTGGCCGCGGCCGGGCCGGGCAGCGCCAGGGTGATCCGGTCGATGATGGCGTCGCCCTTGGTGGCTTTCGTCCCGTCCAGGCTGCGCGCGGCCAGCGAGATGATGTGCTCCCCCGCGGTGAGCCGGACCTTGGTGTCGGCGTGGTCCCACACCACCCACTTGTAGCCGAGCGGCAGGAACACCTCCTGTTCGGCGGCCCCGTCGACGCGCAGGAACGCGTTGGTCGGCCCCTGCTCCTTGACCAGGTCGAAGGTGTTCAGCGAGTTGGCGAAGACGCTCAGGTCGTAGACGCCGTCGCTGGGCACGGTGACGTCGAAGTCGAGCACGCCGTCGCTGCCGGTCCGCAGGCCGCCGACGTTGTAGGAGCCCGACGTGTAGAACTTGGAGACGTCGCGCGGCGAGCCCTCCGGCCCGTTCTTGCTGTAGCCGCCGCCCGTGTAGGTCGCGGCCTCGGCCTCGAAGGACTCCTGCCAGGTGGCTGGCGGGGCCGCGGTCCGGTCGCTCTCCCCGGCGGGGCTGACCACGATCTCGTACGCGGAAGCCTCGTCGAGCCGGTCGAACTCGAACACCACGGCCCCGTCGACGACCGCCAGATCCTTCTCGGCGAGCAGGCGGGGCCGGGCCGAGTCGCCGACCTGCCCGGTCCACGGGATCTCCCGGATCCAGGCGTGCACCTTCTTCCCGAAGTACCTGGGCACGTTCGCGAACCGGATGTAGCCGGCGCCGGTTGCCCCGCCGAAGATGGCGCGGGCCTGCTTCTTGCGCTTGTCGAGGGCGGCCACGCCTTGCAGCGTGTAGTTCTGCCCCGGGTAGGGCGGCGTCACCTTGACGGTCTGGCCGGTCATCTGGCCGTAGGCGTTGTACAGCCACCACTGGCCGTTGCCGCGGTTGGCCTGCACCGCCGAGTCGGACAGGTTGCCGTCGATGTTCCAGTAGGCGATGTCGGCGTCGACCTTCGACTCCTCGATCGCCGAGATCCACTGGATCATCTGGCCGGGCACGCTGGTGTGGTAGTTGAACGCGTACTCGTTGATGTTGATCGGGAGTTCTTTGCCGGGCAGGATCTCGGACTCCCAGGCCCGGTACTTCGCGACGCTGTCGCGGACCGCCTCCGGGTGGCTCAGCTCGTGCCAGGTGATTACGTCCGGCACGGTTCCGGCCTCGGCGGTGTGTTCGAGGAAGCCTTTGACCTGGTCGAACAGGATGCTGGTGTTGGGTCCGGCGATCCGCGCGGACGGCATCCTGTCCTTGATGAGCCGGTAGAAGTCGTCCCACGCGGCGAAGTAGTCGTCCGGGTCGCTGAGCCAGCTCACCCCGTCGTAGCTCCACTCGCCGGTGCCGAACATGTTGCCCTCGGGCTCGTTGAACGGCACGAAGACGACGTTGTCCTGGTATTTCTCGTCGAGCTTGAGGACCTGGTCCACCTGGCGAGCGATCTTCTCCCGGTAGGTGGCGAGTTTCTTTTCCGGCGTCTTGCCGGGCCACTGGTACGGGAATCCGCGGTGGATGTCGGTCATGTAGATGTAGACGTCGCCGTCGGTGCTGTCGGCGAGCGGCTTGACCACTTCGAGGGCGTCGGCGCCGGGGTGCTGCGGGCCGTCCTGCGCCTTGGTCGAGACGGTGCGCAGGTTCATGCCCTCGATCAGGTTGTCGCTGGGGACGCCGTCGGCGTACAGGCCGTAGAGGGTGCCGGCGGCGCCGCCGTGGAAGTCGCCGGTGGTGGTGGCCAGGTCGATGGTGAGCTCGCCCTCGCGGATCACCGTGACGGTGGCGGTGACCGCGGTTCCGGCGGCGGTTCCGCTGACGGTGAAGGTGCCGCGCTGGGCGTATCTCGCCGGGTCGACGGCGGCCCAGGCGACCGGGACCTGCCGGTCGTAGCCGTCGGTGAAGTCGGCGCCGACCGAGGCGGGCAGCGCGGGGGCGGTCCCGGTCGTGGTCCGGACCTCGAACGACGTCTGCGACAGGGCGGTCACCGTGGGGATCTCGGCGCCGAACTCGTCGGCGACCTGCGCGGCGGTGAGCGCCGAGGCGTAGACGCGGAAGTCGTCGACCGCGCCGTCGAACAGCGGGTCCGGGTAGAAGGAGCGGCCGATGAAGCCGGCGCTCGTGGTGCTCGCGTCGAGGAGGTCGGCCGCGGTGGCGGTGGTCGACGCCGCAGCGACCGCGACCCCGTCGAGGTACGTGGTGACCCGTCCCCCGCCGAGTGTGACCGTGAGGGTCTTCCAGGCGTTGGCGGGCAGCGCGGCAGAGCCGGTGACCTGCGCCTCGGCGCCGGCGTAGTCCTTGGTGACAGCGGTGCGCAGCTTGCCGTCACCGTTGTACGGCGTGCTGAACAGGTACCGGCCGGTGTCCTTGCCGAGCGCGTAGATCCACTGCCAGGGGGCGGTCGTGCCGTCCCACTTCACGCGGGCCGAGACGGTCAGGTCGGTACGCCCTTCGAGCACCTTCCGCGGGATCCGCACGTAGGCGCCGTCCGAGGTGGGCGCGCCACCGGGCAGCCGGATGGCGTGGCCACCGTCGCGCCCGTCGACCAGCTCCGCGGTGGAACCGTTGACGAGAGTGCCGTCGAGGCCGTTGCCGGAGGTGTCGGTGACGACGCCGGTGGTCAGGTCGTCGGCGTCGAACTCGTAGGCGACGACGGGGGTGGGGACGTCGGCTGCCAGCGCGGGGATCGCCGGCAGGGTGGCGGTCAGCAGGCCCGCCGCGACCGCGGCGGACAGGCGTTTCCTTCGGGGCATGGGTTCTCCAACGCTTATGTGAGCGTTAACACGGGAGGGGTTTCGGCCACGTTACGTGCGTCCACCTAGCACCGTCAATGCCCTGAAGGAAATCGTTTGCCTTCCCGTCGCGGTGTGCCACGGGCGGCGAGAGTCACCGTCTCGGCTGGCCCTCGGCGCTGCTTCACGGCGCGTGAAACAGCGCCGAGAACCAGCCGGAGGGGTTCAGACGGCGGTGGAGGCTCGCGGCACGAGACGGCACGGGCGGGCCTGGTGGCCGTGCACCGGATCGCCGTTGATCGCCGCGAGCAGCATCTCGGCGGCCGTCCGCCCGATCCCCTCCAGGTCCATGTCGACGCTGGTCAGGGCCGGGCGGCAGCCATCAACCATGACGTCCCAGTTGTCGAAGCCGACCAGTGCCACGTCCCGCGGGACCTCCCGGCCGGCGCCCCGCAGGCCCTCGGCCAGGCCGCGCGCCACCTGGTCGCTGCCGCAGAACACGGCGTCCACGTCGGCGCCGTTGGACAGCAGGATCCCGGCGGCCTGGCGGCCCCACGCCTCGCTCCACTCCCCGTACAGCACCGGGGTGGCCAGTTGGAGCCCTTCGGCGGCCAGGGTGTCGACCGCGCCGGCCGCCCGCATCTGCGCCGAGTGGTGGTGCTCCGGGCCGGTGACGTGCGCGATCCGGCGGCGGCCGACCGCGAGCAGGTGCCGGATGGCGCGGCGGGCGCCGTCGGCCTCGTCCGGCACGACCGAGCAGTCACGCTCGTCGGCCGAGCTGATGAATGCGTAGACGACCGGAATCGGCAGGTCACGGCCGATCGGCTGGCGGGCCTGGGTGCGCCGGCCGGTCACTATGATCCCGTCGACCTTCCGGCTGAGCAGGGTGCGCAGGTAGTACTGCTCGCGGATCGGGTCGTCGCGGGCGTCGCAGAGGAAGACCGACATCTGCCCCGCGCCCAGGGCGTCCTCCGCGCCGATGAGCAGCGGGATGCTGAACCGGCCGATGCTGTCGGTGGTGATCATGCCGACCGTGTAGGTGCGGCCGGTCTGGAGGCTGCGGGCCGCCGCGTTGGCGACGAAACCGAGTTGCTCGGCGGCCTGCTGAACACGTAACCGGGTCTCCGGGCGCAGCGCGCCGCGGCCGTTGAGCGCCTTCGACGCCGTACCCGTGGAGACCCCCGCGAGCGCGGCCACCTGGCTGATGGTGACGGCGCGATCCATGGTGCTCAGCGTTTCCTCCCCAGTTTCCTCAGCATCGCTGACGCGACGCGCAATCTGACCGTAACTTGCTCTTGACATCGGAACAAGTGGCTACCTAGCTTCTAGGCAATCGATTTCCTAACTGTGCCTACGAGCATTCAAGGGGAAACTCATATGACCTCGCTCCGCCTGCGCGTCGTTGCCGCGTTGACCATCACAGCGTGCCTCGTGACGGGCTGCTCGAAATCCTCCGACTCCTCCGGCACCGGCGACTCCGCCGGCGGCGCCTACACCATCTGGGACCCGTACCCTCAGTTCGACGGCGGTTCGGACTGGGTGAAGCTGCTGACCAAGTGCGGCACCGACGCCGGCGTCACCGTCGAGCGCACCGGTTACGACACCACCGACCTGACCAACAAGGCGCTGCTCGCCGCCCAGCAGGGCAACTCACCGGACGTGCTGATCGTCGACAACCCGGTCGTCTCCACGCTGGCCGACGCCGGCGTGCTGACCACCACCGACGAGGTCAAGGTGGACACCTCGACGATCGAGCCGAACCTGCTGGCGGCCGGCCAGATCGGCGGCAAGACCTACGGCGTCCCGATCGGCGCCAACACCCTCGCCTTGTACTACAACAAGGCGGTCCTGGACAAGGCCGGCGTCGACCCGGCCACGATCAAGGACTGGGCGGCGCTGACCGCGGCGCTGGAGAAGGTGAAGGCGTCCGGCAAGAAGGGCATCACCTTCTCGGCGATCGGCACCGAGGAGGGCAGCTTCCAGTTCCTGCCGTGGTTCTGGGGCTCCGGCGCGAATCTGACCCAGCTCGACTCGGCGCAGGGCATCGCGGCCCTCACCCTGTGGAACGACTGGGTGAAGAAGGGCCTCGCGCCGAACTCGGTGCTCAACAACACCCAGACCACCAGCTGGCAGGAGTTCGCCAGCGGCGACTTCGCGTTCAGCGAGAACGGCACCTGGCAGCTCGCCAACGCCAAGAAGACCGGCTTCGAGTACGGCATCATCCCGATCCCGTCGCAGGCCGGCGGCACCGCGCCGGCGCCGACCGGCGGCGAGTTCGTCACCGCACCGGTGCAGACCGAGACCGACCGGTACGCCACCTCGCAGCGGCTGGTGTCCTGCCTGACCAGCGCGGACAACGCGTACACGACGGACACCACGCTGTCCTACATCGCGGCGACCGAGGCCGTGCAGCAGAAGCAGGTGGCCGCCAACGAGGAGCTGAAGGTCTGGGTCGACGCGGTCAAGGCCGCCAAGGGCCGCACCAGTGACGACCTGGGCACCAGGTACCCGAAGATCTCGCAGCCGATGTGGACCGCCTTCCAGGCGGCGCTGAGCGGGTCGGCCTCCCCGGCGGACGCCCTCAAGACCGCCCAGACCACGGCCGCCGCAGCCACCAAGTGACGATGGCACACGACGTGACGACCCGCGTTCCCGCACCCGCTCCGGCGAAAGCCGCGGCGGGAGCGGGGGCGCGGGCCCCGCACCGGCGCGGTGGTGGCCACTGGACCGCCTGGGCGTTCCTCGCCCCCGTCGTCATCTACCTGGTCGCCTTCTACGCCTACCCGCTGTATCGCAACCTCGATCTGAGTCTGCGCCACTACACGGTCCGCTCGTTCGTGCAGGGTGACGCCCCGTTCTCCGGTCTCGACAACTACCGGACCGTGTTCGCCGATCCGGCGTTCGGGTCCGCGCTGTGGCACACGCTGGTGTTCACGTTCGTCAGCATCGCGTTCCAGTTCGCGATCGGGCTGGCGCTGGCGGTGTTCTTCGCGCAGAACTTCAAACTGTCCGCCACCTTGCGGGCGCTGTTCCTGGTCCCGTGGCTGCTGCCGCTGATCGTCTCCGCCTCGACCTGGTCGTGGATGCTCAACAGCGACTCGGGCATCGTCAACTGGGCCCTCGGCCTGGTCGGCGCCGACCCGGTCAACTGGCTGACGTCGCCGGACTGGGCGCTGACCAGCGT
Organism: Actinoplanes sp. NPDC049802; assembly: GCF_040656595.1. Classification (NCBI taxonomy): domain Bacteria; kingdom Bacillati; phylum Actinomycetota; class Actinomycetes; order Micromonosporales; family Micromonosporaceae; genus Actinoplanes; species Actinoplanes sp. NPDC049802. The sequence goes on along the minus strand of NZ_JBFAMR010000045.1, from coordinate 34,923 downwards.
GATCATCGCGAACATCTGGATCGGCATCCCGTTCAACCTGGTGGTGCTCTACAGCGGACTGCAGGCCATCCCCGCCGAGGTCTACGAGGCCGCCGCGATCGACGGCGCGACCGGCTGGCAGCGGTTCCGGCGGATCACGTTCCCGCTGCTGCGGCCGGTCTCGGCGATCACCCTGCTGCTCGGGCTGGTCTACACGCTCAAGGTCTTCGACATCATCTGGATCATGACCAAGGGCGGTCCGGCCGACGCGTCCAGCACCTTCGCCACCTGGTCCTACCGGCTCAGCTTCGGCAACCTGCTGCCCGAGTTCGGCCCCGGTGCCGCGGTCGGCAACCTGCTGATCCTGATGGCGCTGTTCTTCGGCCTGCTCTACATCCGCTTCCAGAGGAGGCAGGCATGACCGCACTCGCGCCCGGAACCCGCCGGCGCCCGGCGGGCCGGATGAAACAGCATGCGAAGACCGGTCTCGGCCTGTTCTTCACGGCGATCATGCTGTTCCCGATCTACTGGATGATCAACGTGTCCCTCACCAAGGACACGAACATGCGGGCCGACCCGCCGCACCTGTTCCCGCTCGACGGGACGCTGGAGGGTTACCGCGCCGTCGTCGATCAGCAGCTGCCGTACCTCGGAACGTCTCTGATCGTCGGTCTCGGCACGGTGGCCTTGACGCTCGCGCTCTCCGCGCCCGCCGGATTCGCGCTGGCGAAACTGCGCCCGAAGGGCGGCGGCGTGCTCAGCTTCGTGCTGCTGATCGCCCAAATGATCCCCGGCATCATCATGGCGATGGGCTTCTACGCCATCTACCTGCGCATGGGCGTGCTGAACACGGTTCCCGGCCTGATCCTGGCCGACTCGACGATCGCGGTGCCGTTCGGCGTCCTGATCTTCACGGCGTTCATGTCCGGTATCCCGGACGAGCTGATCAACGCGGCGCTGATCGACGGCGCGAGCCGGTGGCGCACGTTCGTGTCGGTGATCCTGCCGATCTCCCGCAACGCCATCGTCACGGTGTCGCTCTTCGCGTTCCTGTGGGCCTGGTCCGACTTCGTCTTCGCCTCCACCCTCGACGGCGGCGGCGACGCCCAGCCCATCACCCTCGGCATCTACCAGTACATCGGCAACAACAACCAGCAGTGGAACGCGATCATGGCAACCGCCGTCGTCGCCTCCATCCCCGCAACGCTGCTGCTCATCATCGCCCAGCGTTACGTCGCGGCCGGCGTCACCGCCGGCGCAGTCAAGGACTGAGGAACCACATGTCTGCACTCCAGGGCCCCGTCGTGCCCACGCCCGATGCCCTCGCCGCGCTCCGGCCGCTGCCCGCCGACGCGGTGCGGCTCACCCCGGACAGCCTGCTCGGCGCATGGCAGGCACGCAACGCGGCGTCCACGCTGCCGCACTGCGTGACCCGGCTCTCCACCCACGGCAACCTGGACAATCTGCGCCGGGTCACCGGGGACTCCGACGCCGCGTTCACGGGCTTCTGGTTCGCCGACACCGACGTGCACAAGACGCTCGAGGCGGCGTTCTGGTCGGGCACCCAACAGGCGTTCGTGGAGGAGGCCGCCGCCCTGTTGGAGAAGGCCCAGGACGCCGACGGTTACCTGGACTCCTACTACCAGGACCCGGAACGCCGGGACCGGCAGTGGGCGGAGCTGCACTTCAGCCACGAGATGTACACGGCCGGGCATCTCATCCAGGCGGCGGTCGCCGCGGCGCGTTCCGCGCCCGAGAGTCCGGTGGCCCAGCAGGTCGTCTCGGTCGCGCGCCGGTTCGCCGATCTTCTGGTGCAACGGTACGGGCAATCGCGCGAGACCGACGGCCATCCGGAGATCGAGACCGCCCTGGCCGAGCTGTACCGGGTCACCGGGCACCGGCCGTACCTGGACCTGGCCGCCCGGTTCCTCGACAACCGTGGCCACGGGCTGCTCGGCCCGGGCCGGTTCGGGTCCGCCTACTATCAGGACCACCGGCCACTGCGCGAGACCACCGAGGTGACCGGCCACGTGGTCCGTCAGCTCTACCTGCTGGCCGGCGCGGTCGACGTGGCCGTCGAGACCGGTGACCGGGAGTTGCTGGCCGTCACCGAGCGGCTGTGGGACTCGGCGCTGGACAGCCGCACCTACATCACCGGCGGGCAGGGCTCCCGGCACCGTGACGAGGCCTACGGCGACGCCTACGAGCTCCCGCCGGACCGCGCCTACGCCGAGACCTGCGCGGCGATCGCCAGTTTCCAGCTCGGCTGGCGGTTGCTGCTGGCCACCGGGAACGTGAAGTACGCCGACGAGATGGAGCGGGTGCTCTACAACGCGATCGCCGGCAGCACCGCCGTCGACGGCACCGCGTTCTTCTACTCCACCCCGCTGCAGCGCCGCACCGGCCACGACGGCGGAGGCGAGAACGCGCCCGGCCACCGCCTCGACTGGTACGAGTGCGCCTGCTGCCCGCCGAACCTGGCCCGGCTGATGGCGTCGCTGCACACCTACGCCGCCACCGGGGACGACGACGGTCTCCAGGTGCACCTCTACGCCGACGGCACGGTGGCGGCCGGCGCTCACGCGGTCACCGTCGAGACCCGGTACCCATGGGACGAGCAGATCACCGTCACCGTCACCTCGTCGGCCGACGAACCGTGGACGCTGTCGCTGCGGATCCCGGCCTGGTGCCCGGACGCCCGTCTCACCGTCAACGGCGCCCCGGCCCCGTCCCGCGACCAGGCCAGGGACGGCTACCTGCGCCTGCGCCGGATCTGGCACCCCGGCGACCAGGTCGTGCTCACCCTGGCCATGCCGGTTCGCCTGGTCGCCGCGCATCCCCGGGTGGACGCCGTCCGCGGCGCGGTGGCGGTGACCCGCGGCCCGCTCGTGCACTGCCTGGAACACGCCGACATGCCCACGTCCGGGCCGCTGGCCGGCGCCCTGTTCGAGGATCTCGAGATCGACCCGGCGGCCCCGGTCGCGGTCGCCCACCACGGCAGCGGCCTGACCCCGGTCACCGTACGGGTCGGGGTCCGCGTACGGCAGGCCGCCGGCGCGCCGCTCTACCGGGAGCTGAACCGCACCGCACCGCATCCGGCGGCGACCACCAGCGTCACCGCCATCCCCTACTTCCTGTGGGCCAACCGCGAGCCCGGCCCCATGCGGGTCTGGATCCCGCTGGCCGCACGGGAGGAGTGAGAACCGTCCCCCATCCCCTTCCACCGAGGTGAACCGTGCGCTACCGACCCGCAGTTCTCCTACTGGCACTGGCCGGGCTGGCCGTCCCCAGCCCGGCGCAGGCCGCCGGCAACACCCTCACCGTCAACATCGGCACCGTCGTCCGGCCGGTCACCCATGTCGCCTCCGGCGGCCTGTACGCCGTGGACACCGGAACCAAGCCGCCGCTGGAGCAGCTCTACCCGCTCCGGCTCAACCACCTGACCCAGCCGCCGCCCGGCGTGCAGCAGCTCGGCAACGGCGCCACCACCCCCTGCTGCGACGGCGCGCTGGTCGCCGGCAAGGTCACCAGCGCAGGCGCCCAGCAGTTCTGGCGGCTGCCCGACATCTACAAGGACTTCCCGTACAAGTGGGTCAGCTGGGCCGACTGGGAGGCCAAGGTCCGCACCATGGTCAACACCCGGCTGGCCGCCACGACCACCACCAACGTCGACGGCTACGAGCTGTGGAACGAACCCGACTGGACGTGGAACACCGCGGCGGCCGGGACGTTCAACGCCGGCTGGACCCGTACGCATCGATTGATCCGAAGCCTCGACACGGTGACCCCGATCGTCGGGCCCAGCCACTCGGTCTACAACCACGACTGGATGGTCGGCTTCCTCACCAACGCCCGCGACACCGGCACCCTGCCCGACGTGATCGTCTGGCACGAACTGGAGGACGACAAGTACCTGCAGGTGCAGGCGCACGTCGCCGACTACCGGGCCATCGAGGCGTCGCTGGGCATCTCCCCACGGCCGATCTCGATCAACGAGTACTCGTCGCCGGCACAGGTCGACATCCCCAGCGTGTCGGTGCACTACATGGCGGTCTTCGAGCGGCACGGCATCCGGTCGGCGGAGCGCGCCTACTGGTACGAGGCGGGCACGCTCAACGGTCTTCTGCACAACAACGTGCCGACCTCGTCGTACTGGACCTACAAGTGGTACGGCGACATGGCCGGCAACATCGTGCAGACCGTCCCCGGCTCGTGGCTGGAGGGTGTCGCCGCCTACGACAGCACCCGCAAGATCGTGAACGTGGTGCTCGGCGGGGACAGCGGCGACAACACGGTCCGTGTCAACGGGCTGGGCGCGCTCGGCTCGCAGGTGCGGGTCACCCTGTCCCGCAGCGGCACGACCGGCCGGTTCACCAACCAGAGCGCGCCGATCGCGGTCTCGTCGGCCACGTACACGGTGTCCGGCGGCAGCATCAGCGTGCCGGTGACCGGCATGCACGCGTGGGACTCCTACCAGTTGCTGATCACACCGGCCTCCGGGGCGGCGACCTGGCAGCAGCGGTACGAGGCGGAGAACGCCACGGCCGTCAACGCCAACCGGTTCTCGGCCTCCTCGGCGTCCAACGGCGGGTATGTCGGGCAGATCGACGGCTCGGCGAACTCCCGTAACCAGGCGTTCGTCGACTTCCTGGTCAACGTTCCGGCCGCGCGCTCGTACACGATGACCATCGGGTACGCGAACGGCACCGGGGCGACGGCGACGCACGGGCTGGCGTACAACGGCGGCGGTTTCCAGACGATCAGCTACCCGCCGACCGCGGCCTGGGGTGTGTTCGGCTCGACCGTGAACACCACGGTCACCCTCAAGGCTGGGTGGAACATGATCCGCCTGGCCAAGGGCTCACCGAACTTCGTGGGCGGCACCGGCTACGCCGAGCTGGACTACATCCACCTCAGCTAACAGTTTTGCCTGTTCAGCCCATGGGTACCCAACATGAAATCTCTACACATGGGGGACCGTCATGAAGGGGACTCATGGGCTGATCGGTATCACACTGCTCGGGGCGGGCCTGCTCGCCGGCGTGGCGTCGCCGGCCCGTGCCTCGCTGGCCCGAGAGGTGGAGACGTGCAGCGCCCCACGGCACGTCGTCTTCGACACCCCGGGCCGCAACACCCGGATGGACGTGCGGCTCTGCCTGCTGCACGGCACACCGATGCGGGGCGCCTACGCCGACGTCGCCTGGACCCGCGGCGGCGACGACAACGACGACGGTGAGCGCAAGTTCGACGCGCTCACACTGCACTACCACGTGCAACGGCACGATCAGAACATCGCTCTCGGCACCTGCAACCTCGCGCCCCGCGTCAACGAGACCACGACCGGCTCCTACCGGTGCGAGAAGGTGGAGCTGCGCGTCCCGGGCGCGGGCGGCTGGAGCGCCGACGGCTATCTGGAGTACAACCTCGACCGCGACGGCGAAGGCCTGAAACGCGTGTACCTGCGCGGCTCACCGGTCGTCGTGGACTGACCGCAGGAACGTTCGCAGTACCGGCGCCAGAACCGGCGCGGGTACGCCGTGCCACTCGCCGGGCAGGCTCCGGTGAGTGGCGTTGGGCAGGAGCGCTGCCGCGGACGCCGCCATGCCGGTCAGATCGCCGGAACTCCCCGCGCTGTCCAGCACCAGCACCGGCGTGGTGACACGGCCCAGCAGCCCGGCGTCGGTGGCCTCACTCAGCTCGCAGTCGTAGGCCAGCGTGGGCGCCACCGACACCATCGCGTCCCAGTGCGGCGTGCCGCGCATCCCGGCGAGCACCTCGCCGGGCACGATCCCGCCCAGGAAGAACTCCACGGCCTCGGCTCCGCCGAGTTCCCGCAGGCGCGCGGTGAACTCCTTCGGTCCGGGTTCGTCCGCGACCGGCGGTTCGAGCAGGACCATTCCCGGTACGGGCAGAGCACCCGCCGCCGCGTGAAGTGCGAGCAGACCGCCGGACGAGTAGCCGTAGAGCGCCGCCGAACCGCCGGTGGCGTCGATCAGCGCCGCCAGGTCCTCCACTTCACGGGCCGGGGCGTACGGCGCCGTGTCACCGCTCTCCCCTCGGCCGCGCCGGTCGTAGCGGAGGACCGTGAAGTCCCCGGCCAGCAGGCCGGCGAGTTCCCCCAGCCCGCTGTTGGCGCGGAAGTGCCCGGCCGCGTCGATCAGGACGAGGACCGGCCCGGACCCTGTCAGCTCGTAGGCGATGCGTGTCCCGTCCCGGGAGGTGACCGTCGCAGACATGAACTGAACGGTACAGTACAGTTGCGGCATGAGGAAGGACCGCAAACGCACCGCCATTCTCGACGCGGCCCTGGCCGAGTTCCTCCAGCACGGCTATGTGGGCGCCGGCATGGACCGCATCGCCGCCGGCGCCGGCGCGTCCAAAGTGACCGTCTACGCGCACTTCCCGGACAAGCAGGCACTCTTCGAGGCGACCCTCACCCGGGCCGTCACCGAAGCCGAGGAGTCCGGCGCGGACCAGCTGGAAGCGCTGGCCGAGACCGGCGATCTCGCCACCGGCCTGCGCTCGTTCGCCGCCGAGCACATCCGCGCGGTGCTGCGGCCGCCGCTGATCGCGCTCCGCCGGATGATCATCGGGGAGGCGGGCCGGTTCCCCGAACTGGCCCGCGCCTGGCACCGCGCCGCACCCGAGCGGGGCCACGCGACGCTCGCCCGGATCATCACCCGCCTCACCGACCGAGGGCTGGTGCACGCGCCCGATCCGCTGCTCGCGGCGCAGCACCTCAACTACCTCATCCTGTCGATACCGCTCAACGAGGCGATGTTCGCGGTCCGCGAGGCCCACGACGAGGCCGACCTGGACAGATGGGCCGCCGAGGCGGTGCGGGTGTGGCTCGCGGCATACGGCCGTTAGGAGTCCGTTCGGAACTGCCTGTCCGCCGGCGCGGCCCACCCGGCCTCCGTGGTGGCGAACATGTTGAAGATCCGGTTCCCGAACCGCTCGCGGAGCCGTTCGCACAGGCCGGCGCCGCACAGGCCGGCGCCGCGCGGGACGGCGCCGCGCGGGACGGCGCCGCGCGGGGCGGCGCCGCTGATCACCACCCGCAGCGACCTCGGCCGCGCCCCATCGCGCCATCGCGCGGCATCAGGAGCTACGGAACCGCCCAGCCGTCTCCTCCAGACGGTCCCGATAGCCGATCCACCAGGCCCGGTCGGCGTCGGGCAGGTTGCTGCGGACCGCGCCGAGCCCGGCCGACCCGTCGACCAGTTCGCGGACGATGTCGGCGTGCCCGGCGTGCCGGTGCGTCTCGGCGATCACGTGGACCAGGACGCGGTGCAGCGGGACGGCCCGGCTCTGTTCCGGCCACCAGGGCACCTCGCCGATCGCGTCCAGGCCGAGCGCCTCGATGGTGGCGTCGGCGTGCGCCCACACCCGGCGGTAGAGGGCGATGATGTCCTCCCGCCTCTCGTCGGCGGTCGCCCACATGTCGGCGTTCGGCTCGGCGTCCTGCTCCATCCACGGCATCGGCTCGGGGAACGGGCGGCCGAACGTCTCTCCGAAGTAGCCGGCCTCCACCCCGGCCGCGTGTTTCACCAGGCCGAGCAGGTTGGTGCCGGTCGGTGTCAGAGGGCGGCGCGCGTCGTACTCGGTCGTGCCGTCCAGCTTCCACACCAGAGCCTTGCGAGCCTCGCCGAGGTAGTGACGCAGGTCTGCCTTCAGGTCGCGAGAGATCATGCCATGGAGGATGCCACCCCGGGCCCGAGAAATCCGGATCCGGCCAGCGCGGCGGCCACGGCCGCCGGGTTCTCCTCCGCCATGTGATGACCCGATTCGATGGGTACGCCGCGCACGTCCCGTGCCCAGGAGCGCCAGATCGCGGTCGGGTCGCCGTACAGGTCCTCCATGTCGTCGTGGACCGACCACAGGAAGAGGGTGGGGCATTCGACGACGCGGCCGGCTTCACGGTCGGCCTCCTCGTGCTCACGGTCGACACCCAGGCCGGCCCGGTAGTCCTCGAGCATCGCCCGTACCGTGCCGGGGTCGTGGATCGCGGCCCGGAACTCCGCGTAGTTGGCGTCGCCCATCCTGGCCGGGTCGGCTTTGCTGTACCAGGCGTCCGGGTCGGCCATGATGGCGCGTTCCGGCTTGTCCGGCTGGGCGAAGAAGAACCAGTGATACCAGTCGTGGGCGAACTTCGCGTCGCAGCGGGCCAGGGCCTCGGACACCGGCACACCGTCCATCACCACGAGCCGCCGGATCGCCTCCGGATGGTCCAGGGCCAGCCGCAACGCCACATAGCAGCCCCGGTCGTGACCGGCCACCGCGAACTCGGCGTGCCCCAGCTCACGCATCAGGGCGAGCATGTCGGCGGCGACGGCCCGCTTCGACTGCTGCGAGTGGTCCGGCAGCACCGGCGCCTTGCCGGACCGGCCGTAACCGCGCATGTCCGGGCAGACCACGGTGAACCCCCGCTCGACCAGGCGCGGCGCCACCCGGTGCCAGGTCGCCCCGGTACGCGGATGCCCGTGCACCAACAGCACCGGCGGCCCGTCACCACCGTGCCGCACCCGCAACTCCACCGCACCGACGTCGATCTTCTCGTCCGCGAACCCATCGAACATGGATCATCTGCTTACCCCGCGGCGCGGCGGACACTCCCGTCGAAGGTCCGTCCGCCCGCTACCGGATCAACGCGGCGGTGTGCCAGGGGCCGCGGGCTTGACCGCGTGCACGCACTCCACCATGCCCGCCCGGTTCCGCCGCGCCGCCACGACCTCGAACCCGGCCGCACGAACCAGCGGCAGCTGACGGCGGGTGAAATGCTCGCCCGCCGCCGGGATCGTGAACCGCTCGAACACCCACTGGAACCAGTGGACCGGCGGCCAGGTGCTCACCACGTGATCGAGCAGCAGCAGCCGGCCGCCCGGCACCAGCACCCGCCACGCCTCGGCGATCGCCGCCGCCGGATCCGGGACGGTGCACAGCGACAGCGCGCAGACCACCGTGTCGAACGATCCGCCGGGAAACTCCAGCCGCTCCGCGTCGCCCTCGCGCAGATCGACGGTGCGGCCCAGATCGGCCGCGTGCCGCCGGGCCAGCTCCAGCATGGCCGGGCTCAGATCGATGCCGGTGACCGTGACGCCGTCCGGATAGAGCGACAGGTTGCGGCCGGTGCCGACACCGACGTCGAGGACCCGGCCCACCGCCCGCCCGGCCAGCCACACCCGGCCGTCGCCGAACATGTGCCGCTCCAGAAACGCCATCTGCCGGTCGTAGGTGGGCGCGGCCCGATCCCAGATGCGCCGCGCCTTGACGGTCCGTGCTGACTCGCCCATGACCCCAGTGTCCCGCCCGGCCGCAAAAAAGTTCCGCCACACCGGTAGTGGAAGCCCGGTCCCGTTCGTCATTGGGGTGAACGACGACGACAGAGGAGACACATCATGGACGTGAAGACCGGCGCGGAGGTGACCGTCACCGTGGTCGTGCCGCTGCCCCGCGAGAAGATGTGGGAGCTGGTCACCGCGGTCGACCGGATCGGCGAGTGGAGCCCGGAGACGGTCGGCGCGACCTGGGACGGGCCCCGGCGATTCATCGGCCGCAACCGCTTCCAGGACGGATTCGAGAGTACGGTCACCTGTGTGATCACCGAGTCGGCGGCGCCGCGGGTGTTCGCCTGGGACGTGCTCGACGACGCGGGACAGGCCGGCTCGCACTGGCGGTACGAACTGCACGACGGCGCCGAGCCGGGCACCACGGTGGTGCGCCACAGCTTCGTCCACGGGCCCGGGCAGACCGGGGTGCCGGCCGACACCGGCAGCGTCAACGAGCGGCTCGTCACCCTCTGCGCCAACATGACCACCACGATCACCGCGATGACGGGACAAAGCCGATGAAGTATCTGATGCTGGTCTGCGTCGACCCCGACTACGTGCCCGACGAGAACGACGGCGCCCCCGGGATCGACGAATGGTTCGACGAGATCAAGGAGAACCACGTCGTCGGCAGCCGCACCCGGCCCGGCAGCGACGCCACCACGGTCCGCGTCCGGGACCGGCAGGTGCTGCTGACCGACGGGCCGTACGCCGAGACGAAGGACCTGATGGCCGGCTTCGACGTGATCGACTGCGCCGATCTGGACGAGGCCGTCGCGATCGCGTCCAAGCATCCGATGGCCTGGCACGGGGTCATCGAGCTGCGGCCGTTCTGGCCCTTCGAGGGGACCGGGTCCTGAACGTCGCGGACCGGATCGCCGAGGTCTACGCCGACGGGTGGAGCCGGATCGTCGCCACGATGATCCGGTTCACCGGCGGGGACTGGGACCTGGCCGAGGAATGCGCGCAGGACGCCTTCACGAGCGCGCTGCGGAAATGGCCGGCGGACGGCGTACCCGATCAGCCTCTCGCCTGGCTGACCACGACGGCCCGCCGCCGGGCGATCGACCTGATCCGCCGCGCGGCGCTGGAGGCGGCGAAACTGCCGGAGGTCGCGGTGCCCGAACCCGCCTCCTACGCGGGCGACAGCGACATCCCGGACGAACGCCTTGAGCTCATGTTCACCTGCTGCCATCCGGCGCTAAGCCTGGAAGCGCAGGTGGCGCTGATTCTGCGCTGCCTCGCCGGGCTCAGCACCGCCGAGATCGCGCGGGCGTTCCTGCTGCCGGAGAAGACCATGGGGCAGCGGCTGTTCCGGGCGAAGCAGCGGATCCGCAACGCCGGGATCCCGTTCCGCGTGCCGCCCGCCCACCTGTTGCCGGAACGGCTGCCGGCCGTGCTGCACGTGCTGTACCTGCTGTTCAACGAGGGCTACACCGATCCGGAGAAGGCGCGGCTGTGCGCCGAGGCGATCCGGGTGGCCCGGGTGCTGACCGCGCTCATGCCGGACGAGCCGGAAGCGCTCGGGCTGCTCGCCCTCATGCTGTTGCACGACGCCCGCCGGGCCGCCCGCCGCGACCCGGACGGCGCGCCGGTCACCCTCACCGACCAGGACCGTGGCCGATGGGACCAGGCGCTCATCGCCGAGGGTGCCGGCCTGTGCGAGCGGGCGCTGCGCCGCGAACGTGCCGGGCCGTTCCAGTTGCAGGCGGCCATCGCGGCCTGCCATGCCACCGCGCCGACCGCCGAGGAGACGGACTGGGCGCAGATCGTCGCCCTCTACGACCATCTGGCCCGGGTCGAGCCCGGCGCCGTCGTCGAACTCAACCGGGCCGTGGCCGTCAGCATGGCCGACGGTCCGGCGGCGGCGCTCCCTCTGGTGTCGGCCCTGGTCGAGACGGGTCGCCTGGACGACTACCATCTGCTGCACGCGACTCTCGCCGACCTGCTGCGCCGAACCGGCCGCGGGCCCGAGGCCGCGGAGAGCTACCGCCGGGCGGTGGCCCTGGCCCCGACCGAGGCCGAACGCCGGTTCCTCACCGTCCGCCTGGAGTCCCTCTGAGCCCCGGTGCTCGTGCCGCCCGGCTCGTCTCCAGCTCTTCCGGTCGCGGCTTCACCCGGCACGGCACGGCACGACCCGGCACGGCTTGGCACGGCACGACCCGGCACGGGACGGCTTGGGCGCGGCGTGTCCGATGGAAGCGCGAACACGTCCGGCCGGCGGGAGCCGGCACCCCGCCGCCGGCGAAAGGATTGCCGCATGGTCATCGTCATTCTCGACTTCACCACCGCCGCCGCCGACCGTGCCGCGGCCCTCGCCCAACTCGACACCGAACACGACGAGGTCCGGGCGCTGCCCGGCAACCTCGCCTACCGGGTCTACGCCGACCGCCACGACGACACCGCCGTCACCCTGGTCCACGAGTGGACGGACGAGCAGTCCTTCGAGGACTACCAGCGCTCGCCGTCTTTCGCCCGCTCCGGCCAGGTGATCCGCCCGCTCATGACCGGCGCCCCGGTGAGCCGCCGCTTCCGCGCCGAACTCCTGGAGACCGTGGCGTAACCATGATCAGCCGGTCGAACAACACCGCCCGCCCGGCTTCGGTGGGCCGATCAGCCTCCGAAGGTGGCTCGTGAACCGCCGCGCGTACAGCTTCGTCCGGTCGTTTCCGGCCACCCCGGCGAGCGACTTCCAGGTCGGCCGGCACTATCTGCTCTGCGCCTCGACCGGCGCCCTCCGTCTCGAGGCGGAGGGCGCCACCTGGCTCCTCCCGCCGGCCCGGGCCGCCCTCATCGAGGCGGGCCGCCCCATCCGGATCAGCATTCCGCAACCGGTCACCACCTCCTCGGTGCTGTTCGACACCGATTTCGTCCCGGCGCCTCCGGCACCGTTGACGGTCTTCGACCTGACCCCGTTGTCCCGCGCGCTGGTCGCCGAGTGCGGCCTCTGCGCCACCGAGGATCAACCCCCGTCCCGGTACGCCGAGAGCCTGCTCACCGCCCTCGCCGCCGTGGCATGGAGACTCGCCGAGCAGCCGAGCCCCGTGGTGGTCCCGTCCGGCCGCTCCCCCGAACTCCGCCGGGCCCTGCACCTGACCGGACAACGCCTGGCCGACCCGATCACGTTCGAGGAACTGGCCGCCGAGGTCGGTCTGGCCCCACGCTCGCTGGCCCGCCGCTTCGCGGACGAGTGCGGCATGACCTGGCGTGCCGTCCTGCGCCGGATGCGGATCCTGCGAGCCATCGAGGAACTGGCCGCCGGTGACACCCCGGTCACGAAGATCGCCTACGCCGTCGGATACACCTCGCTGTCGGCCTTCAACGCCGCTTTCCGAGAGCTGACCACCCGAAGCCCGACCGAATACCGCGCCAGCTTCCGCCCTTGACCCTCCGGCTTCGACGGAGCCGCGCGCCGGCCTCCGGCGCTGACGTCCGCTGCCTCAGGAGCGGCCACGGGTGCGGGTGAGCAGCCACCCTGCCATGGCGCGGACACCGTGGCCGATCGCCCGCTCGTCGGGCCGGAACGTGCCGAAGTGCGGGTAGCTGTTCTCGATGCTCGTGTCGGGCGGGCGCACGCCCAGGAGCGTGTAGGTGCCGGGGAGACGGTCGAGGAACAGCGCGTAGTCCTCCCCGCTGAACGGGACAGCCGCGTGCAGCGCCGTCACCCGCTCGGCGCCCAGGGTGCGCCGCAGATGGCGCTCCAGCGCCCGGCCCTCACGTGGTGGCGCGATCATCGCCGGGAACGGATCGGCCGGGAAGTCCACCGTGGCCGGCCCCACGGCCCTGGCCCGGCGGCCGATCTCGGCCCGGACGTCGGTGTAGCGGTGCTCCGGCCAGCACCGGGACGACACCCGCACGGTCCCTTCGGAGGCCTGCGCCTGCACGAAGACGAACCGGGCCAGCGGGCCGTCCGGGGTCTGCAGGTCGGCCATCAACTGCTCCAGGTCGGCCGGGGTGGAGGGGCGCCGCACCGTACCGATCCGGTTGATGCTCTCGGCCAACCGCTCGGCGCGCGCCGCGGCATCCTTGCCGGTGAGGGTGATCAGGCCGCGGTCCTGCCCGGGCATTCCGAAGCCGGAGGTGACCGCGAAGCGGCCGACCGGGATCGGCCAGCAGTGCAGCGCGTGGATCTCGGCGGGGCGCGTCGTGGTGAGGACACCGTCGGTGAGCATCGCGGCGGCGCCGGTCAGGCTCTCCTCGGCCGGCTGGAACAGGAACACCACCCGTCCGTGCAGCCGTTCGCGCAGCCGGGACAGCACCTGGGCGATTCCCACGCCGACGGCGGTGTGGATGTCGTGGCCGCACAGGTGAGCCGGGCCCGTGCCGCCACCCATCTGGTCCCTCGGGCCGACCGCGTCCATGTCCGCCCGGTACGCCACCGTGCGCCCCGGGCGAGCACCGTCCAGGACGCCGACGACCCCGTGTCCGCCGACGCCGGTCGTGACGTGCAGCCCGGCCGCTCGCAGGCGCGCTGCGACCACCCCGGCCGTGCGCTGCTCCTGACCGGACAGCTCCGGATGGGCGTGCAGGTCGCGCCGCAGCTCGATCAGCGCGGTGTCGAGCCTGGTGGCCTCCTCCTCCACCGCCATGGCGCCCATGTCGGTGGCGGAAGCCGCCTCGGTCGACGTGAGCCATGCCCCGGCGGCTGCCGCGGCCGCTCCGCCGAGCACGGCCCGCCGGCTGATCACATGAGCTTCTGACATCCTCATCGGTCCTCCCCCGCCCTGTTCGACGTGGTCAAGCCTTTCGCGATCCGCGCCCCGGCACGATGGGGCAGACTCCCGGCCGATGGTGGTGTTAACCCCACCCGGCCGGCCTCATCCCGGGCGAAGGGAAGCCTCAATGCGCGGCCCGGTCGGGGCGGCGAGAATCGGCTCATGACGGAAACCGGGGCGACCGACCTGACGGTCCAGGTACGTCTTCGCTGCCGACCGGCCACGACCAGGCGTGGTAGACATCACTGGTGGAGACGTTCGAGGTGGTCGTGGGGGCGGGGGCGCTGCGGGCGGAGGACGAGCGGGTGGTCCGCTTTCCGCATCGCTGGACCGCTGAGGGCGTCACGGTCGAGGCCGACTTCACCGGGGCTCACCTGCTGCATCTGGCCGCGGCCGGTTGTGTCCTCAACGACGTCTACCGTGAGGCGATCAACTTCAAGATCCAGATCGATGGTGTCCGCGTGCGCGCCTCCGGTGGGTACGACACCGGCACCTGGACGTCGCGGGGCATCTCCTACCAGGTGGAGATCCGCTCCCCCGCCACGGATGAGGCGCTGGCCGCCCTGCTGGCCCGGGTCGACGAGGTGGCCGAGATTCCCCGGGCGATCCGCGCCGGCGCCTCCGTCGAGCGCGCCTGACGTGAGCTGGTCCCTGCACGCCGTGCCGGTGCACGCGCTGACCGAGGACGGGATGGCCGAGTGGGCCGCACGAGCCGAGTTCAGACGCGGCCTGCCCGACCGGCCACCCGCCCGTCGGCCGCTGCCCACGGTCGAGCAGGTGGTGACCGCCCTGCGCGAGGCGCGCTGCCACGGGGAGGCCTGGTTCCAGGTCGACGGTGTGGACGAGCCGCTGCCGGAGCGCCCGGGCTTCCGCTACGTCGGCGAGGTCGGCCTGCACTTCGACGACGGCAGGGACCGTTCCGCGATGTCGGAGCCCGGCCGTCTGGTGGTGGGCCTGTCGTTCCGTAAGCCGGACTGCGCCGGGGTGCTGGCCGCGGTCCGCCGGCTGGCCACAATCGGCGGTCCGCAACTGGTCTTCGACGACAGCGGTGACGATGTGTTCGTCGTGTACCCGGATGGGGATCTCGCGGTTCTGCGCGCCGAGTGGCCGTGGTGACGATCCGGTTCACCGAGCGGCCGCGACTGGAGCCGATCGGGCCACAGCACACCGAAGCGCTGTCCGAGCTGTTCCGGGATCCGCCGTTCACGCGGGCCGGTGAGCGGTTCGCTCTGTATCTCCTGCCAGGAAGAGGACCCTGCCGGGAGCTGACCGGCCAGGCTCGACACGCTCGGTCACCATGGGCGCATGGAGGCATCACTCACCCTGCGCCCGCCGCGGCGGCGGCTCGACCGCCGGTTCATCACCTGGCGGACGCTTCAGGCCGTCGTCTGGTCCATCGGCGTGCTGGGCACCCTGACCGCGATCTGGGCGTACGCGGAAAGCACCCGCCCCTATCTGACACCGGTGATCCTGATCGTCGCCGTGGTCTACGCGGTCAACATCGCGGTGATGCCCTATGCCCGGTACCGCACACATCGCTGGGAGGCCACCGACGACGCGGTCTACGCGCTCTCCGGCTGGCTGACCCGGGAGTGGAAGGTGGTGCCGATCTCCCGGATCCAGAGCATCGACACCGAGATCGGATTGTTGCAGCGCTGGCTGGGCCTGGCCACGATCACTGTGACGACCGCCTCCTCGGAAGGGAAGATCACCATCGAGGGGGTGGACGCGACGATCGCCGCGGAGACGGTGGACCGGTTGCGTGAGGTGACCGGCATGACTCCCGGTGACGCCACGTGACCACGGAGCAGGAGTGGCGGCGGCTCAGCGTACGGGTCGTCTACCTCGATCTGATCCGGGTGGTGATCTCGCTGGCCACCGGCTATCTGGGCATCGTGGTGAGCGACGACCCGGTGTGGGCGCTGGTGGCCGGTGCGTGCGGTGGCCTGTTGACCGCGCTGCTCGATCTGCGGCGCTGGCAGACCACCCGGTACCGGATCACGCCGGAGCGGGTGGAGATGCGCACCGGCTGGCTGTCGCGCAAGCACCGCATGGTGGCCCGGGACCGGATTCGCAGCGTGGACAGTTCGGCCCGGTTCCTTCAGCGGCTGCTCGGGCTGCGGACGGTGCAGATCGGCTCGGGCGAGTCGGAGTCGCCGTTCAAGCTGGACGCTCTGGACCATCGGCACGCCGCCCTGGTCCAGCGGGAGCTGATGCCCGGCCTGTCCTCGGCGGCCCGCGCTGCGGCCAACGCCGGCGCGGCCGCCCCCGCCACAGCCGCCCCCGGCCCGGCCGCCCACGCCACAGCCGACCCCGCCACAGCCGCCCCCGGCCCGGCCGCCCACGCCACAGCCGACCCCGACGCGGCCGCACCCGCAACCGCCAACCCCGCCATGGCCGACCCCGCAACAGCCAACCCCGCCATGGCCGACCCCGCAACAGCCGACCCCGCCCCGGCCGCCCACGCCACAGCCGGCTCCGGCCCGGCTGACCGGGCCGCGGCCACCGCTGGGCTCGTTCCTGCGGGGGCGGAGAGGTCGGCCGAGACGGAAAAATCGGCCGAGACGAAGTGGCCGATAGAGACGGAGTGGCCGGAAGAGACCGTCATCACCAGGCTGCGCCGATCGTGGATTCCGCTGAACGTGGTGTCGGTCTGGGCGGTGTTCGCGATCGCCGGGCCGCTGTTCGCGCTGAACTGGCCACTGCGGGCGCTCGGCGTAGACCTGCCGGAGCTGGGACGCGACCTGCTCGGCTGGGAAGGCCGCGGGCCGGTGGCCAACATCGCCTTGGCGCTGCTTCTCGCGTACCCCCTCGGGGTCGCCGTGACGACAGTCGCGTTTCTGCTGGAGAACTGGCGGTTCGAACTGGTCCGCACCGGGCTGGCGCCGGACACCGCCCTGGTGACCCGCCGCGGCCTGCTCAACACCCGCACGGTGCAGCGCACCGACGCCCGGATGCGCGGCATCGCCGTCGACGAGCCGCTGGTGTGGCGCTGGCTCCACCTGGCCCGCACGAAGATCCTGTCCACCGGCCTGGGCGCGTCCTCGGGCGAGGCGGCCGGCGGTGACGTGCTGCCCCGGATCCGCCTGGCCGAGGCCCACGACCTGGCGGCGAAGATCCTGCCCGACGGCGCCCGCCCGTTGGAGGTCCCACTCACCGGGCATCCGCGCGGTGCCCTGACCCGGCGTCTCGGCCAGGCCGTCTACGGTCCGGCGCTGCTGTCCGCCGCCATGCTGGTGTTCACGCTGACCGGCGTCCTGCCCGGCCGCTGGTGGCTGCTGCCGCTGGCGCTGATCCCGGTGACGCTTCCACTCGCGGTGGTCGCCTACCGTTCCCTGGGCCACGCGGTCGACGGCGCCTATCTGGTGGTCCGCCGCGGCATCCGGCACCGCCGCACGGTCGCCCTGCAGCGCCGCGCGGTGATCGGCTGGACGGTCCAGCAGTCGATCTTCCAGCGCTGGGGCGGCCGGATGACGGTGGGTGTGGCGACGGCGGCCGGGGCGCGCCATTACGAGTCGCCGGACATGAGCGAGGAGCAGGCGCTGGGGTTCATCATCGAGGCGACGCCGGATCTGGCCGCCGTCTTCGTCCTCGACGACCGCCCGGTGCGGTCCGGCAGCCCCGGCCGGGAGGCCTCGTTGTCGGCGAACCACTCCTGACAGTCACCGACGAACCCGGCCCGGATGGACCCATCCGGGCCGGGTTCGTCGGTGAAGCGACAGCCGGATCGGAGCGCCGGGTCACGCCCCGCCGCCGCACTTGCGCCCGACCGCCTCAGCCGATCGGCGCCAGCGGTCGATCCACCACGGGCGCGACGGCCGGGCGGTCCATCCGGATCACCAGCGCCGGCATCAGCACCGTCCGCACCACGAACGTGTCCAACAGGATTCCCGCCGCTACCGCCAAGCCCAGTTGGGTGAGCGCCACCAGCGGCAACGTGGTCAGCACCAGGAACGTCGCGGCCAGCACCACTCCGGCGCTGGTCACCACACCGCCGGTCGCGGCCGTCGCCCGGCGCATCGCCGTCACCGGGTCGTGCTCCCGCTTCTCCTCCCGGTAGCGCTGCAGCAGGAAGATGCTGTAGTCGACGCCGACCGCGATCACGAACACCAAGGCGAACAACGGGATACGGGCGTCCAGGCCGGCGAAGTCGAAGACGTAACGGCCGGCCGCGACGGTGATGCCGGCCGCCGACAGGGCGGTCAGCAGCACGGCGCCGAGCAGGCCCGCCGTCAGCCGTACGCTACGCAGCATGGCCAGCAGGACCAGGGCGATCACCGCGAGGATCGCCGGGCCGACGGCCAGCAGGTCCCGGCGGGCGGCGTCGCCGCTGTCCAGGGTCTCGGCCGCCGCGCCGCCGAGCAGCGCGGGAGAACCGGCGGCGGACAGCGCCGCCCGCAGGTCCGCCACCGCGTCCCGGGCGGTACGGGTGAACGGGGGCGCGTCCACGCGTACCTCATGGATCAGGTAGCCGGACTGGTGCGTGGTGGCCTCCACCGCTCGCACACCCGGCTGCGCCGCGAGGATCTCCCGGGCCCGGGCCGCGTCGGCCGGGGGTGCGATCATCACGAGCGGGTCGACGCCGTCGGCCGGGAAGTGCTCGCCCGCAGTCCGCAGGCCGGCCACCGACTCGGGCGGCGTCCGGAACTGCTGTACCGGGTCGAGGCCCCATTGCAGCGCCCCGATCCCCTGCCCGAGGCTGAGCAGGAGCAGCGCGCTGATCAGCATGGCCCGCACCGGACGGGCGGCCACCGCCGACGCCACCCGCTCCCACAGCCGCGCCGAGGCGGAGACAGCGTCCGGCCGTGGGATGCGCGGCCAGAAGATCCACCGCCCGCAGCAGACCAGCAGCGCTGGGAGGAGGGTCAGCATCACCACGGCGGTCGCCGCGACGGCGAGCGCCAGGGTCGGGCCGAGCGCCCGGGTCTCCGGCACCGACGCCAGCATCAGGCACAGCACTCCACCGATCACGGTCGCCGCCGCGGCCGTGACGGTCCCCGCGGTACGCCGCAGCGCCTCCCGCATCGCCCGGTGCGGTGCGGCATGCCGGGTCAGCTCCTCCCGGTAGCGGGCCACCAGCAACAGGGCGTAGTCGGTGCCGACCCCGAACACCAGCACGGTCAGGATCTTGCCGGTGAGGCCCGAGTACTCGCCGCCCAGTTCCGCGAAGCCGGTGATCAGCGCCTGCGACAGCACCAGCGCCGCACCGACGGACAGCAGCGGCAGCAGCCACAGCACCGGACTGCGGTAGGTGAGCAGCAACAGCGCCACGACGACCAGGGCGGTCGCGGCGAGCAGCCGCCCGTCGGTGCCGGCCTCGATGTCGTCGGCGTCCACCTCGATCGCCGCCGGACCGGTGACCTGCGCGGTCGCGCCCGCCGGCGGCCGAACCGCGGCGGCCCGGACGCCCGCGACCATGTCCTCCGGATCGTGGAACGTCATCGGCAGCAGAATCGCCGCCCCGTCCGCGGACTCGGCCGGCTCGCCCAGCACGTACGGCCGCCCGGCCAGATCCCGGCGCACCGCCCCGAACCACTCCCGGTCGGCGGCGGTGAGCCCACCCGGACGGGTCAGCAGCAGCACCACGCTCTCGTCGTGGTCGTCACCGGCCGCGTCCAGAACCTCCCTGACCACGGTGCTGTCCTTGCCGGACGCCAGCTCGACGCTCGCCCGGTCGGTCTCCCCCTCGCCCATCCGCTGCGCGGCCGGCCACAGCACCACCACCGCGGTGAGCCATCCCACCAGAACAGCCCACAGCCACACCCTGGTACGCGCACTCGACGTCATTCGCATGCAGACCGACGGTAGGCATCGCGTTCGGCGCGGGCCTCGCCCCGGAGAACGGTCCCCGGCCTGGCCCTTCCCGGTGACCGGCTGGTCCTCGCGGTCCGGTGCCGCGGCCTGCGGTCAGTCGGCGGCCGGGTCGACGACCCCGTGCCGGTGGGCGTAGACGACGGCCTGGACCCGATCGCGGAGACCGAGTTTGGCCAGGACCGCGCCGACATGGGTCTTCACGGTGTGTTCGGAGACCACCAGCGTGGCGGCGATCTCGGCGTTGTTCAGCCCTCGGGCCAACAGTTCGAGCACCTCACGCTCGCGGGCGCTCAGACCGCCGAGACCCGGTGGGACGGCTGCCCGCCTGCCCCGGCCGGAGGTGCGCACGAACTCGGCGACCAGTTTGTGGGCGGCGACCGGCGACAGCAGCGACCGGCCCGCCGCCACCTCACGGACGGCGCGCACCAGGTCACCGCGAGGGGCGTCCTTGAGCAGGAAGCCGCTGGCCCCGGCGCGCAGACCGTCGAACACGTACTCGTCCAGGTCGAACGTGGTCAGGATGATCACCTTGGAGGCGGGTGAACGGCGCAGCACCTCGGCCGTGGCGGCGACCCCGTCGAGGACCGGCATCCGCACGTCCATCAGCACGACGTCCGGTCCGTGCCGTTCGGCCAGGTCGGCGGCGGCCCGCCCGTCACCTGCCTCGGCGACCACCTCGAAGTCGTCCTGTGACTCGAGGATCAGCCGCAGCCCGGTCCTCACCAGTTCCTCGTCGTCGACGACCACGACCCGGATCGTCATGCGCCACGCTCCCCGACCGGAACCCGCAGGTCCACGATCCAACAGTTCCCGTCCGGGCCGGCGCGCAGAGTGCCTCCGACGCCGGCCGCCCGCTCCCCCATGTTGCGCAGCCCGTGGCCGGACCCGCGTGGGCTTCCGGGAGGGAGGGGATTCGTCACCCGTACCGTGAGAAGTCGCTCGGCAGGGGTGACGGTGACGGTGACCGGCGCGCCCGGAGCGTGTTTCACCGCGTTGGTGAGTGACTCCTGCACGATCCGGTAGACCGCCAGCCCGGCGGCCGGATCGTCGCCGGACGGCGGCCCTGGTTCCGGTGTGTCGCCGGACGGCGGCCCGTCCAGGGTGACCGCGACACCGGCCCGGCGTGTCTCCTCGATCAGCGCGGGCAGGTCGGCGAGGCCCGGCAGCGGGCTCAGTTCGCCCGGATCGGCGGGCGCGCGGAGGACGCCGAGCATGGCCCGCAGCTCGGACAGGGTGCGGCGGCCGCGCTCGGCGATGCTGTCGAACGTCTTCCCCGTGCCGCCGCGCCCCGCCTCGGCCGCCGCGGCGCCGCCCTCGGCGAGCACCACCATCCCGCTGACCGAGTGGCTGAGCAGGTCGTGCATCTCCCGGGCGATCCGCTGCCGCTCGGCCGCGACCGCGCCGGCCGCCTCCGCGTCACGGAGCCTGCGCAGCGTCTCCTCCCGCCGCCGGGCCTCCTCCAGGGCGCTGCGCCGGTAGCGGGTGAGGAAGCCGAGCAGCCAGGCGATCACCACGATCAGCACGGTGTGCAGTCCCTCGACCCCGTCCGTCCCGCTCTCCCGGGTGAGCAGCGCGCCCGGAACAGCGACCAGCGCCCCGGCCAGCACGATCACGGCCTGCCACCGGTGGGCGTAGGCGGCCGCGGCGTGAATCGCGATCAACGGCCCGAGCGGCGCCGGTAGCGCCGGCCACGCCGCCATCGCCGCGATGATCGCGCTCGGCGCCACCACCAGGTTGACCTCGAACGGGGCCACTCGCCGGGCCGCCACCGGCAGCGTCTGCCCGGCCGCCGCGACATAGGCCCACCAGGTCACCTGGCAGTCGCAGCCGGGGGCGCCGACGACCAGCGCCCACACGCTCAGCGCGAAGATCGCCGCCGCGAGGAGCCCGTCCCCGAGATGCGGAAGCCACCTCTGCACGCTGCCGTCCTCTCCCGCCCCGATCCCGGCCGACTCTAGCCAGCGGCCCGGAATTCCGTCATCGGGCCATGGGGCGATCTCCCCTCTCATTCCTGCGGCTGACCTCATCCCGCGAAGTGACCACCCGCTCCGGTGAGTGGACGGCGACGGCCGCGGGCCGTGACCGCGGCCGTCGCCGGGGTGGCCGCACGGCAGCGCCGGTGAGCCGTCGGCCCGGGCCCGGGCACATGAGGCGGCGGCGGGGGACGGCCGGGAGTGGGCAGGAGGCCGGCCGCCGCGATGGCGGGTGCTGCTCTCACGCGTACAAGAAAGGGGTTTCAGCAGGTGAGGCCGTTCTCCAGGTAGCGGGAGGCGCCCTCGGAGCGGGCGGAGATCGCGGCCGCGACGCGGCGGGCCAGCTGCGGTGACAGTCGCGCCTCGGTCTCGGCGGCGGTGCACCAGGACCAGCCGCGCAACTCGGCCGGGGGCACGATGATGGCCGCGGTCTGTTCCGGGGTCAGGATTCCGCCGTCGAAGACGAGCATCAGTCCTTCGGTACGGCCGTCGCGGGGTGGCACCCAGTCGGTCACCAGGAGGCGGCCGACCGGGGTGGACAGTCCGAGTTCCTCCCTCAGCTCCCGGACGGCGGCCGCCCGCGGGGATTCGTCCGCCTCGACGGCGCCGCCGGGGATCTCCCAGTCCGGTTTGTAGGCCGGTTCGACCAGCAGCGCCCGCCCCGCAGAATCGAGGAACAGGACCCCGGCGCCCATCCGTTTCCGTGGCAGTGTCGCGGTGAAATCGCCCATGACGTGACGGGCCGCCGGCTTCAGTGCCTGCCGATGGCGGTGGGCCGGACCACCAGGACGACACGGTCGGGCGCGTCCTTGGGGGTGTCCGTGCCGAACGGGGCGTCGTAGCGTTTGGCCAGCTCGACGAAGAACGCGCCGGTCGGGTCCGGCTCGATGCGGTCCACGACGCCGCGGATCTCGATGTAGCGGTACGGGTTCTCCGGGTCGATGATCGAGATCGCCACCGCCGGGTTGGCCGTGATGTTCTTGAACTTGCGCCGGAAGTTCGTGTGGGTGAACCGGATGAACTCGCCGTCCCAGGCGTACCACATGGGGTTGTTCTGGGGGGTGCCGTCTTCCCTGACGGTCGCCAGGTCCGCGAAGAGCGGCCGTTCCAGCAGGTCGCGGAGGTCGTCGGGGATGACGGCGGCTGCGGTGCTCATCTGGTCTCCTTCGTGGCCGGTCCGCCGTCGGCCGACAGCGGCACCACAAACCCTATTCCGGCGGGGCGGCGAGCATCCTCCACGACGCTCGGCCTCACCGGGTTGTCACTCTGGGTGACATGGCTGATCGCGTACGGCGTACGCCTGCCCACGCTGAAGAAGCGCCCCCAGCCATGACCGGAACGCGTCAGTCCTGCGGGAGCCCGCCGAGCAGGTCCCACCGGTTGCCGGCGATGTCGAGGAAGACCGCGACCCTCCCGTACGGTTCGGTGCGCGGCTCCCGCACGAAGGTCACACCGGCCTCGACCATCCGCCGGTGAGCGGCGTCGAAGTCGTCCACCCGCAGGAAGAACCCGACCCGGCCGGCCGTCTGATCGCCGACCGCCGCGCTCTGCCGCTCCCCGTCGGCGCGGGCGAGCAGCAGCCCGGTCTGCGCCCCCGGAGGTCGGACCACCACCCACCGTTTCGGCCGGCCGTCGTTGGTCAGCGACGGCGTGTCCTCGACGAGGTCGAACCCGAGCACGCCGGTGAAGAACGCGATGGCCGGGTCGTACTCGTCCACGATCAGGGCGACGAGATCCAGTTGCATCCGGGCAGCGTAGGCGAATCCAGACCGGAGTCGCCGGCGGCGGCGTGCCTCTTCCACAGTCGCGATAGCGGAGGTTGTAGTGCTCGGTTGCCTCCACGAAAGGGACCTTCCCGAAGACGACCGCTACCGGTCCGCTGGCTCAGCACCGGTCATCTCGTCGAGTTGTCGGCGTAGGTCCGCGGCTTCGTCCGCCCGGCCGAGACCGTCCAGCACGTCGGCGAGGGTTCGGTACGCCGCAAGCAGTTGCCCGACGAACACGGCTGGCACTCGCTCGGCCAGGGGCTTATAGAGGCTGATCGCCTCGGTGACCGACTCCAGGGCCTGGTCATAGTTGGCCTTCACGTTCACGCACACCCACGCGTACGCCCACAGCGACCTGGCGAGGTCGGGGAGGTAGGCGGCGGGATTGGCGTCGGCGAGTTGCCGGTACAGGTCGACGGCTTCCTGGCTGGGCGCCAAAGCCTCGTCGCGACGGCCCAGCTCCGACAGCAGGATGCCGAGGTTGTTCAACGCCATCGCAAGGTCGGACAGGTAGGCGGCGGGATTGGCGTCGGCGAGCTGCCGGTACAGGTCGACGGCTTCCTGGCTGGGCGCCAAAGCCTCGTCGCGACGGCCCAGCGCCGACAGCCAGATGCCGAGGTTGTTCAACGCCATCGCGAGGTAGGGCAGGTAGGCGGCGGGGTTGGTGTCGGCCAGTTGCCGGCGGATGGTGACGGCTTCCTGGCTGGGCGCCAGGGCTTCGTCGCGGCGGCCCAGCGCCGACAGCCGGTTGCCGAGGTTGTTCAACGACGCGGCGAGATCGGGCAGGTAGGCGGCGGGATTGGCGGCGGCGAGTTGCCGGTACAGGTCGACGGCTTCCTGGCTGGGCGCCAGAGCCTCGTCGCGGCGGCCCAGCGCCGACAGCAGGATGCCGAGGTTGTTCAACGACGCGGCGAGGTCGGACAGGTAGGCGGCGGGATTGGCGGCGGCCAGTTGCCGGCGGATGGTGACGGCTTCCTGGCTGGGCGCCAGAGCCTCGTCGCGGCGGCCCAGCTCCGACAGCATGGCGCCGAGGTTGTTCAACGACATCGCGAGGTCGGGCAGGTAGGCGGCGGGATTGGCGGCGGCGAGTTGCCGGTACAGGTCGACGGCTTCCTGGCTGGGCGCCAGAGCCTCGTCGCGGCGGCCCAGCTCCGACAGCAGGATGCCGAGGTTGTTCAACGACATGGCGAGGTCGGGGAGGTAGGCGGCGGGGTTGGCGGCGGCGAGTTGCCGGTACAGGTCGGTGGCTTCCTGGCTGGGCGCCAGGGCCTCGTCGCGGCGGCCCAGCGCCGACAGCAGGATGCCGAGGTTGTTCAACGACGTGGCGAGGTCGGGCAGGTAGGCGGCGGCGAGTTGCCGGTACAGGTCGGTGGCTTCCTGGCTGGGCGCCAGGGCCTCGTCGCGGCGGCCCAGCGCCGACAGCATGGCGCCGAGGTTGTTCAACGACATGGCGAGGTCGGGCAGGTGGGCGGCGGGGTTGGCGTCGGCGAGTTGCCGGCGGATGGTGACGGCTTGCTGGCTGGGGCCCAGGGCCTCGTCGCGGCGGCCCAGCTCCGACAGCCGGTTGCCGAGGTTGTTCAACGACGCGGCGAGGTAGGGCAGGTAGGCGGCGGGGTTGGTGTCGGCGAGTTGCCGGCGGATGGTGACGGCTTGCTGGCTGGGGGCCAGGGCCTCGTCGTGGCGGCCGGCGTTGGCGAGCCGGAAGGCGTGGAGGGCGTGCAGGCGGGCTTGTTCGGCGGGGTCGGTGGTGTGGGCCAGCCGGTGCCGGGTGAGAGTGGTGGTGATCGCGGCGGCGGCGATGTCGAGGTCGATGTGCCGGTCGTCGGGCAGTAGCGGTTCGAGTGGTTCCAGGATGCTGGGGTCGAGGTCTCTGATGCCGGTCAGCCGGGTGAGGGTGGCACCCCCTGCGGCGATCACGCTCCGGGGGTGGGTGCGGATCAGTGGGTACAGCACCTGTTCGGCCAGGTGCGGCCAGCGGTGGGCGGCCTCGACCAGCACGGTGACCGCGGCGGGCGTCCATACCGGCGGTTGCGGCAGCCCGGTGGTGAGCAGCCGGGTGACGGTGTCGGGTGCCCAGTCGCGGGCCAGCCGGGCCCCGGTGTTCGGGCCACCCGGGATCGTCAGGGCGATCAGGTCTTCACCGAGCCGGTCCGGGTGGACCGGCTCGAACACCATACGGGCGTCGGCGGGCGGATAGCAGACGGTGTGGTCGTCGATGATGCGGTCGGTGGGGTTCCCGGTGTCGGTGAACCCGGCACAGGCCAGCGCCTGCCCGGCGGTAGCCCGGGGCAGGGCACCGGTCAGGGTCGCGGTGAACACGACCCGGTGCATCAGCCCGGGCCGGGTCCGCACCGGCGCCTCGGTACGGGTGTGCAGGTGCTGCCAGTAAGCCTGTTCCCGGCGCAACAGATACGCCGACAACCCGGCCGGATCGGTCGGCGCCCGCTCACCGTGCCGGTAGGCGTCGACGGTGGCCAGCGCCGCCATGTGGATGGCGAGGACCTGCCCGTAACCGGGACCGGACAACGAGGGCACCGGCCACCCGCCCGCGGAACCCGTGACGTTCATGGCGGCGGCGAACCGCTCGGCAGCGGTGGCGAACAGTGCCGGCCGGTCGTCGTCACTGTCGGCCGCCAGCGCCGGCAGGGACATCTGGTCGGTGTCGATATCGAGATCACTGTCGGCCCGGTCCGCGACCGCCGGCCACCAATAGCCCTCCGAACGGGCCAGCAACAGCACCCGTACCCGCACCCCGACCGTGTGGTGCAAACCGTTCAGCTGGGCGAACAGGGCCAACAGCGCCGAAGCGGGCCACCGGTCGGCGTAGTCGACCACCACCAGCAGCGCCCCCGCCGGCACCGCGACCGTGGACTCGCCGGCCGCATCCACACCCAGACCCGGACCCGTGCCGGAGCCCGGAACCGGGGTCGGGGTGTGGGCGACCTGCCACACCGCCCATCCGTGCGCCGCGGCTGTCGCACCGACGTGGCCGGCCAACCGGGTCTTACCCTGCCCACCGGTGGCGTGGATCAACCGGGCGGCGACCGGCTCGGCGGCATGCGACCAGTCGGCCAAAGCTTTCAGGGTGTGCTGCCGACCGGTGAACGGCACGATCTGATGCCGGGCCAGCAACAACCGGGACGGCTGCGCCCGCGCCTGTCCCACGCGGACCTGCACAGGCCGTACCTCAACCGGCACCACCCGGTACGGCGGCGGCTGCCTGCTGATGATCGTGACGTCTCCGCCGACACCCGTGATCTGGACGACATCGCCGAAGACCACACTGCCGGCCACGGACTGCCGTGGCGCCGGGCCCGGCCGCCACCAGGCGCTCACCGGCCGAACTCGACATCACCACGAACCTGATCGATCTGATCGACCGACCCCCCGATCTGTGACCGATCCACCGACTGCCCACCACCGGCACCGTCGTCATCATCGCCGTCGGTCCCGGCGCCGGTCACAGCCGGAGTCCCCGGCCCGAGCCCGGCGGGCACGGTACCGGCCGAACCGATCCGGACGCTGCCGCCGACCCCGCGGATCTGGCGTACCCCGCCACCGACCGTCGAGCCGGACACCGACTGCCCGCCATGCCCCGAACTCTGCCGCGCCCCGACCAGGCCCACCACGCCGACCACCAGGCCGGCCACCGCCGCGATCGCGGACAGCACACTGCCCCAGCTGTCCGCGTCATCCAGAGGCTGCACGGCCAGGAACCCGATCACCCCGGCCACCAGCAGCACCCCGCCCGCGGCAATCCATCCACGCCGCTGCCCCTGTCGCGTCATCACACCATCGTGGACCGCCACCGCCACCGCGGCATCACCCGAACGGAGCCGTACCGAGCTGTCCCGAGGGCAGGAAACGAGGCATCAGCCATCAGTACGCCGAGCAGGTGCCGCCGCTGACATTCAGCCGTCGTCGGCACCGCCGGTCATTCGGTTGGCGCTCAACAGCCGTCCGCACGCCGTCGAGGAGGCCGCCGGCCGGCGTCGAAGGACCGCCGGAGATCTCCTTCTACCGCAAGTCGGACACCCCGGCCCCGTTCTGAACGTCGCGGGGCCGCGGACCGTGAGCTTCGCCCCGTACCGATGGGTCCTGGTCGGCTCTGCAATATGGTTCAGGGATGGAACGTGATCCGTCTGAGTCCGAAGCGGGTTTCGCCGGACTGGGGTTGCGGGCGGAACTGCTCCGTGCGTTGACCAATCTCGGCTATGAGGAACCCACACCCATCCAGCTGGAGGCGATACCACCGCTGATCGCCGGGCACGACCTGGTCGGGCAGGCGGCCACCGGCACGGGCAAGACCGCCGCCTTCGCCCTGCCCGTTCTGCAGGGCCTCGAGCCCGGCGGGCGGGGCGCGGGCCCGTCGGCGCTGGTGCTGGTGCCGACTCGTGAGCTGGCCGAGCAGGTGTCGCAGGCGGTTCATCGGTACGGCCGTGACCTGGGTGTCCGGGTGCTGCCGGTGTATGGCGGACAGCCGATCGGCCGCCAGTTGCAGGTGCTGAGCCGAGGGGTTGACGTCGTCGTCGGCACGCCCGGACGGGTGCTCGACCACATCGAGCGGGAGACGCTGCGCCTCGGCGACATCCGGACGGTCGTGCTGGACGAGGCCGACGAGATGCTGGACATGGGGTTCGCCGAGGACATCGAGGCGATCCTGGCCGAGACGCCGGAGACCCGGCAGACGGTGCTGTTCTCCGCGACGATGCCGCCGCGTATCGACGGCATCGCGCGCCGTCATCTGCGGAACCCGACGCGCATCACGATGGGCCGCACGGCTGTCGAGCCGGGTGAGATGCCGCTGGTCCGGCAGAGCGCCTACATCGTCGCCCGGGCGCACCGGACGGCCGCGCTGGCGCGGATCCTGGACGTGGAGGCGCCGACGGCGGCGATCGTCTTCTGCCGGACCCGGGAGGAGGTCGACCAGGTCACCGAGACGCTGAACGGGCGTGGCTACCGGGCGGAGGCGCTGCACGGCGGCATGAGCCAGGATCAGCGCGACCGGGTGATGGGCCGGCTGCGCGGCGGCAGCACCGAGCTTCTGGTCGCGACGGACGTGGCGGCGCGCGGGCTGGACGTGGAGCAGTTGACTCACGTCATCAACTTCAACGTGCCGGTGGCGCCGGAGGCGTATGTGCATCGCATCGGCCGGGTGGGCCGGGCCGGGCGCGAGGGTTCCGCGATCACTCTGGCCGAGCCGCGTGAGCAGCGGATGCTCAAGGCGATCGAGCGGCTCACCGGGCAGCGCATCACCCTGGAGAAGCTGCCGACGGTCACCGATCTGCGGGCGCGGCGGCTCGAGGTGACGCGTACGGCGTTGCAGGCGAGCCTGGAGACCGACGATCTGGAACGGTTCCGGGTCGTGCTGGAGTCGCTGACCGACGAGTTCGATGTGGAGAACATCGCGCTCGCGGCGGTGAAGCTGCTGCACGAGGCGGCCGGCGGCGACCGTGACGAGGACGACATCCCGACGCCGGCGCTGCCGCCGGAGGGCCGTAAGGCGCCGGCACGCGACGGGCGGGTGGGTGGCGGCAAGCGCGACAACGCCCGGGTGGCCCGGTTGTTCTTCGGTATCGGCCGTCGCGCCGGGGTCCGCCCGCAGGATCTGGTCGGGGCCATCGCCGGCGAGTCGGGCCTGCATTCGCGGGAGATCGGCGCCATTCAGATCACCGACCGGTTCTCCCTGGTGGAGGTTCCGGAGCCGGCCGCCGAGCGGGTCATCGCGGCCATGCAGCGGGCGACCATCCGGGGCCGGCGCCCGACGGTCCGCCGGGAGCGTTTCGCGCGTTGAGCCGGGCCGGCGGCCCCTGGGCCGGCTCGACGTCAGTCGGCGGTGCGGAGTGGGCCGCGCAGCCGGTGCAGGCGCAGCGCCAGTTGCAGGTCGAGGACGCGGCGTGGTTCGTCCCAGCCGTCGCCGAGCAGTTGGGTCACCCGTTCCAGCCGCTGGGTGACCGTGTTGACGTGCACGTGCAGCGCCTCGGCGGCCCGGACCAAGGCGCCGCCGGCGTCGAAGTACGCCTCCAGGGTGCGGATCAGGGCGGTGCCCCGGCGGGCGTCGTAGTCGATCACCGGCCCGGCCAGGGTCTGCACGAAGCCGGTGACGTCGCGCCGGTCGGCGAGCAGCAGGCCGACGTAGCCGAGTTCGGCCGTGCCTGCCCCGGTGCCGGCACGGCCGAGGGTGATCAGTGCGCTCAGGCAGCGGCCGGCTTCGCGGTGGGCGGGCGCGACCGCGGCGGCGCCCCGGAACGGTCCGGCGCCGCCCGCGGTGACCGGCCGGGTGGCCGTCCGGCTCAGCTCGCGGGCGACCAGCCGGGCGGTGTCGGCCGGATCGTCGCCGGGTAGCAGTAGGGCGATCCGGTCGTCGCGGGTCAGGGCCAGCCCGCGGCGGGTGGCCGCGATGGTCCGCGCCCACGAGATCGCGCGCTGTCCGAGGCTGTCGCCGGTGTCGTCACCGGCGGCAACCACGACGTACGGGGCGTCCAGGTCGAGTCCCAGACGTGCGGCCCGGGAGTGGGCAGCGGCGGGGTCGCGTACCGGGCGGCTGATCAGCTCGTCGAGCAGGTCGCCGCGGACCTGGGCCTCGGCGTCGGCGACGGTCCGCCGGAACAGCAGCAGCAGGGCGGTCATCTGGGCGGCGCACTCCACGAGGCGCTGATCCATCTCGGACAGCGGCCGGTCCGGCCGGAACACCAGAGCGCCCAGATCGTCGGCGCCGGCCACCACCGCCGCGATGATCAGTTCCCCCCGGCGGACGCTGCGCCCTTCGCTCCGGGAGGCTGCCACCGCCGCACTCACCGCCGTGTCGCCGGGCCCGGGCGGCGCCACGCGGCCGGGACTGGCCGCGGTGGCCAGCGCCCGGCCCTCGGCGTCGATCACCAGCAGCGCCCCGGGCAGCACGTTCACCAGCTCGGCGGCGACGTCGCCGACCTTGCGGCCGCGCAACACCACCGAGGTCATCCGCTCGTGCGCGGCGGCGGCCCGCTCCACCTCCTCCTCGCGCCGGCGGCGGTGTTCCAGCAGTGCCCGGACCCGCAGCGCCTTGGTCTTGGCCTGCTCCAGCTCGGCGAGCTCGGCCCCGGACAGCCCGGCGGCGCGGGCGGCGACCAGCGGGCGTTCGAAATCGACGGCCGCCGCCTCGCGCGCAATCAGATCGAGATATTCCCATCCGTGCGGCATGGGCGACACCTTAGGCCCCGCCGGCCGCCGGCCCGGCACATTCCGCCGTTGTTAATGGAGAATCACCGGACTTTCGGCCGCTTAACATCCACCGTAACCTGTTGATCATGACCGCCTTGGCGCTCCATCGCGGTCGGTGCATCCCCAACTATCAGGAAGTATGCGCACTTTCAGGCGGGGCGCCAGCGCTGTCCGGACACCGAACGATGCTTCAGACTTCCCAATAAGTTACTGCTGATTTACAGTGCGTTGAAGCACCGCGAGGCCGCCCACAAGTCCGGCCGCGGGCCGTTGCGCCGCACGCTCCTCCGGTACCGCCCGACCGGCTTCGGACCGGTCCGGCGGTGCGCCGTCCTGGGCACCCACCGCACGCCGCCGACCACGGTGACGTCTCCGCGGCCGCCGCCCGCCGGCCCGTTCACCGGCACGTCACCGAGTCGGGAATCGCTTCGAGATGAGAGAGCCATGCATAGACATCGGGTTGTCCTCCGTACCCTGGCCGTGGTGGTGATCGCTCTGGCAGCCGCTGGCTGCGGCGACGCCGCGGCACCGGCCGGACCGGCCGCCACGTCCGCGCTGACCAAGCCACCGATCCGGGTGGGCTTCCTCAATCCGTCCGGCGGGCCGGTCCCCCAGCCGGGCGCCGCCACCGGCGCCCGGGCGGCGCTGTCCTACCTCAACGGCGAGTTCGGCGGCCTTCACGGCCATCCGGTCGAGCTCGTGTCGTGCGACACCGACACCACGCCGGAACGGGCTCAGTCCTGCGCGAACACGTTCGTGGAGAAGCAGGTGGTGGCCGTCATGGACGGCTACAACCTGTCCTCCAGCGCGGCCCTGCCCGCGCTCACCGCGGCCGGGATCCCGCTCGTCGGCATGATCCCGTTCGACTCGGTGACCGGCGCGAAGGCCGAGAACCGGGTGTTCTTCGCGGCGCCGCAGGCGTCCTTCCTCGTCGGGGCCCTACAAGCGTTCCAGAGCGCGGGCAAGAAGTCGGTCACGCTGGCGCTGGTCGACACGCCGTCGTCGCACCAGACCATCGACAACCTGCTGCCGGTGCTGGCCAAGACGCTCGGCATCGAAGCCAAGGGCATCTACTTCTCCCCGACCAACCCGAACTTCACCGCGGTGGCCTCGGCGATCGCCCAGGACAATCCGGACGTGGGCGGGCTGGTCGCGGCACCCAGCGAGGCGGTGTGCACCGCGCTGGTGAAGGCCCTGCGGCAGCAGCGCTACCAGGGCACGATCTTCACCGCCGCGTGCACCGACTACATCAAGGGCGCGCCGCGGCAGGCCGCCGGTGGGGCGCTGTACTCGTCGAACTGGCTGCCCGCCGCCTCGCGGTACGCGCCGCCGGAGGTGCAGAGCGACCTCGCACTGGCCCAGCGGTACATCGAGGCCGTTCCCGACAGCGTTCCCGGTTACTACGCCTTCGGCGAGTTCTCGCTCTTCGTCACGTTCGCGAAAGCCATGTCGGCCGCGCCGGAGAGCGACCTGACCGGCCCGGGAGTGCTCAAGACCCTCAAAGGCCTGAAGGACTTCCCGAGTTTCCTCGGCCCGAACATCACCTGCGGCAGCACCACCTCGCCGAACTGCACCACGCAGATGCTGCTGTTCAGCGTGCAGTCCGACGGCACCGTCAAACCCGTCACCGACACCTGGATCACACCGGTCCCGCAGGTTCTGGCCGCCATTCCCGGCGCGGTGTAGAGGGCTCCATGGATCAGGTCCTGCTGTTCATCACGCTCGGTTTCGCCGGCGGAGCGGTCTACGCCGTGATCGCCGCGTCCATCGTCTCCCTGCACGCCGCCACCGGGGTCCTGAACTTCGCCCAGGGTTCCCTGGCTCTGTGGGGCGTGTGGGTGGTGGCGGAACTGCGCGACAGCGCGACGCTGGTGCTGCCCGTCGGCTCCGTCGTGCTCGGGTCGCAGCCGATGCCGGCCTGGCCCGCGGTCGCGCTCGGGGTGCTGAGCGTGACGGGGCTGGCGTTCGCCGCGCATCTGCTGGTGTTCCGGCCGTTGCGCACCGCGCCGCCACTGGCGCAGGTGGTGGCGTCGGTCGGGCTGATGCTGGCGATCGCCTCGCTGGTGCCGCTGCGGTTCTCGACCGACGGTGTGCTCGCCCCGCCGCTGCTCACCGACCGGACCCTGTCGGTGGCCGGCACGGTGATCAACGTCAGCGACCTGATCCTGCTGGCGACAGCCCTGACGGTGGGCGTGGCGCTGTCGGCCTACTTCCGGTTCACCCGGTGGGGGGTGGCGACCCGCGCCGCCGCCGAGGACGAGCTCGCCGCCCGGCTGACCGGGCTGTCGCCGGACCGGCTGGCCGGCGCCGTCTGGCTGTTGACGGGCGCGGCGACGTCGCTGGTGGCGATCCTCGCCGCGCCCACGCTCGGCCTCGATCCGATCGGGTACATGTTCTACGTCCTGCCCGGTCTGGCAGCCGCCCTGCTGGCCCGCCTCACATCGATCATCGTGGCGTGCGTGGCCGGGGTGGCCATCGGCGTCCTCCAGGCGATCCTTCTGCTGTTGAGCACCTCCGACGGCTGGCCGGCCTGGGCTCAGGCCGGTCTCGGCGACGCCGTGCCGTTCGTCATCGTGGTCGTCGCGCTGGTCGTGCTGGGCCGCAGCATCCCGGCCCGGGGCACGCTCGGCACGATGCGCATGCCGGCCGTCGTGCTGCCCCGCCGGCCGTGGCGGGCGGCCGCGCTGCTGACGGTGGCCGCCGCTCTCGCCATCGGGCTGACCGAGGGCAGTTGGCGGTTCGGGGTGGTGACCTCGATCATCATGGCCCTCATCGCCCTGTCCCTGGTGGTGCTCACCGGCTACCTGGGACAGATCTCGCTGGCCTCGATGGCGTTCGCCGGCACCGGCGGATTCGTCCTGTCCCGCGCCACGATGGCCTGGAACGTGCCGTTCCCGGTGTCGGTGCTGCTCTCGGCCGGCGTCGCGACACTGGTCGGGGTGATCGTCGGTCTCCCCGCGCTGCGGGTACGCGGCGCGCAGTTGGCGGTGGTGACCCTGGCCGGTGCGGTCGCCGTGCAGCAGGTCGCCTTCGCCAACCCGGCGCTGACCCCCTTCGAGGGCAACCTCATCGACGGGCCCACCCTGTTCGGCCTCGACCTGGCGGTACGCGACGGCACCGACCTGACCACGTCGGCGTTCGCGGCGACCGTAGTGGTCATCGTCGGTGTGCTCGCCATGGCCGTCGTGCGGCTGCTGGCGGGTTCCAGCGGCCGGTCGTTCCTGGCGGTGCGGTCCAACGAGCGTGCCGCCGCGAGCGCCGGCATCGACGTGGCCCGGGTCAAGCTCGCCGGTTTCGCGCTGTCGGCGTTCCTCGCCGGTGTCGGCGGGTGCCTCATCGGCTACAGCCGTTCCCAGCTGTCGGTCGAGTCGTTCAACGTCATCGTCGGGCTCAGCGTGCTCTGCATGGCGTACGTCGGCGGCATCACCCGGATCAGCGGAGCACTCATCGCCGGGCTGATCGCCCCGCTCGGGGTGCTCTACACGCTGCTCAACACCACCCTCGGCCTCGGCCACTACTACACGCTCATCGCGGCCTGCGCCCTGGTCCTGACCGCGGTGCTCAATCCGGTCGGCATCGCGGGCGGCACCAGCGGGCTGCTGCACCGCCGTCCCCCCTCGAAAGGTCGTGCTTTGACTTTCTCCCCGCCCTAAAGGACTCCGTTGGTAAACGACCAAACCGGCTGGACGGAATGCATGATCGTCGATGTCGCGCCCCCGTCAGCGGCTTGGTCAGCGCAGCCCTGCTGTCCGATTTGCGAGTTACCCAACGGAGTCCTAAAGGACCGGGATTCCCTTCGGCCTTGCGGCCGAACCGGCTTACGCCGGACGCCTCGCGGTGTGGGGTTCCTGCTTCACAGCCGATCGCAGAAGGGAGGACCCTTGCTGTCTCATATCAGCTCCACAGGCTTCGCCGGGGTTCTCCCCGGCTACGGCTCGTCCAGCCGCAAGGATGTTCTTGGCCGCGTTGACGTCCCGGTCGTGCCGGGTGCGGCAGGCGGGGCACGTCCAGTGGCGTGTCCCGAGGTCCAGCTCGGGCAGCAGGTGCCCACGGTTCGAGCAGGTCTTCGAGCTGGGATACCAGCGGTCGATGACGACCAGGGTGCGGCCGGTGCGGGCCGTCTTGTATTGCAGCATCTCGCGGAACT
>NZ_JBFAMR010000044.1:0-66779 GCF_040656595.1 Actinoplanes sp. NPDC049802 | reverse complement strand
GTCCTTGCCGACGAGCTTGCCCTCGCCCTGCACCACGGTGATGTTCTTGTTGTGCGTGAGCAGGCCGGTCAGGCCCTTGAAGAGACGGCCGACCATGACCGGCCGAAGGACGATCATGACCGCACCCCGCTGCGCTTTTGAATCCCGAGAGGGGGAACAGCCATGACCGACGCTTCGCTCGTTGTCACGGACCTCCGCGTCGAGTTCTCCGGCTTCGTCGCGGTCGGCGGTGTCTCCTTCGACGCGCACCCCGGCGAGGTCCGGTTCCTCATCGGCCCGAACGGCGCCGGCAAGACGACCTGCATCGATGCCATCACCGGGCTGGTGAAGGGCACCGGGTCGGCGATGCTCGGCGATAAGGAGCTGCTCGGCAAGCAGGTGCACAAGATCGTCCGCCTCGGGGTCGGCCGCACGTTCCAGACCGCGAGCGTCTTCGACGAACTCACCGTGCTGCAGAACCTCGACATCGCCGCCGGGCGCCACCGCTCCTCGGCCTCGCTGTTGCGGGCCCGGCGTGGTGTCGGCCCGGCGATCGAGCTGGCGCTGGAGGAGACCGGGCTCACCGGAGAACTCGCCACGCCGGCCGGCATCCTGTCGCACGGCCAGAAGCAGTGGCTGGAGATCGCGATGCTGCTCGTACAGGACGCGAAAGTGCTGCTGCTCGACGAGCCGGTCGCCGGCATGAGCCAGGACGAGCGCACCGCGACCGGCGAGCTCCTGCAGCGCATCGCGGTGAAACGGACCGTGCTCGTGGTCGAGCACGACATGGACTTCATGCGCCGCTTCGCCACCCGCGTGACGGTGCTGCACCAGGGCAGGGTGCTCTCCCAGGGCACCGTCGCCGAGGTGCAGTCCGACCC
Source organism: Actinoplanes sp. NPDC049802 (assembly GCF_040656595.1). NCBI lineage: Bacteria > Bacillati > Actinomycetota > Actinomycetes > Micromonosporales > Micromonosporaceae > Actinoplanes > Actinoplanes sp. NPDC049802. The sequence goes on along the minus strand of NZ_JBFAMR010000044.1, from coordinate 65,919 downwards.
CAGGGTGCAAGAGGTCTACCTAGGCACAGCAGACGCCATGACGGAGGGCTGACATGCTGGAGATCACCGACGTCGAGGCCGGTTACGGGCGCACGCAGGTGCTGCACGGCGTGACGGTGCCGGCCGGCAAGGTGGTGGCGGTGCTCGGCCACAACGGCGCCGGCAAGACGACCCTGCTACGTCTCGCGATCGGCCTCGTCAAGCCGTCGAGGGGCCGTGTGCTGTTCGACGGCGAGGACATCACGTCGCTCGCCCCCAACCGGCGCGTCGCTCGCGGAATGGCGTACGTGCCGCAGGGTCAGCAGTCGTTCGGTCAGCTCACCACGCTGGAGAATCTGCGGCTGGTGGCCGACGGGCGCCGGAACGGCAAGGCCCTGATCGACGCGCAACTGGCCCGCTTCCCCGCCCTGGCGCAGTTCGCCACCCGGAAGGCGGGACTGCTCTCCGGCGGGCAGCGTCAGCAGCTCGCGATCGCCCGTGCCCTCATCACCCAGCCGAAGCTGCTCATCCTCGACGAGCCGACCGAGGGCATCCAGCCCACGATCGTCGCCGAGATCGAACAGACCATCATGCAGCTGGCCGAGGAGGGCATGCACGTACTGCTTGTCGAGCAGCACATCGGTTTCGCCCTGGAGGCCGCCGAGCGCTACGTCGTACTCGCCTCGGGTTTCGTCACACAGACCGGTATGGGTGGCATGGCGGCCACCTCCACGGTGCGAGCCGCCATGGCGATCTGAGCCGGCATGACCGACCGCGCCGGGCGGTGCCCTCTCGCGCCGAACCGCGAACCTTGTAGGCGAGGGCCGGGAGGGCATGCCAAGGCGGGCACAGCATGACTCATACCCGCAACGCCGTCGTAACACCGGACAGCGAAGTTTGCCCTGTGTCGACGGACAACGCGCGCGCGGCCGCGGAGGACAGCCTGGAGGACTACGCGTTCCGCTACGTGCCACGCACCTTCCGGCGCTGGAGCGCGGCCTCCGTCGGCGCGACCGCCCTCGGGTCCATCGCGTTCCTCGCCGACTTCTCGATCGGCGCGAGTGTCGGCATCGACCACGGCACCTCCAACGCCGTGCTCGGCATCGTGTTCGCGTCGGTCATCATCGTCATCGTGGGTGTGCCGGTCGCCTACTACGCCGCGCGCTACAACCTCGACCTCGATCTTATCGCCCGTGGTTCGGGGTTCGGCTACTACGGCTCGATCATCACCACGGTGATCTTCGCGGGCTTCACCTGCATCTTCTTCGCCCTGGAGGGCGCCATCATGGCGCAGGGGCTGCAGGTGGCGACGGGGATGCCGCTGTGGCTCGGCTATCTCGTCTCGACCGTCGTGGTGATCCCGATCGTCATCTACGGCATGCGCGCGCTGGAGCGCCTGCAGTTCTGGACCACCCCCCTGTGGCTCGCCCTCGCCCTGCTGCCGCTGCTGTGGATCCTCGTCTCCGACCCCGAGGTGGTGAGCGCCTTCACGACGTTCACCGGCGACTCCGACGGATCGGTCGGCTTCGGCGCCGTGGTGTCGAGTGCGGCCGTGTGTTTCGCCCTCACCCCGCAACTGGCCGAGCAGATCGACTACATCCGGGCCATGCCGCCGCGTACGCCGTCGAACACCCGCTCGTGGTGGACGTCGTTCGCGTTCGCCGGGCCGGGCTGGGTCGTCTTCAGCGGCACCAAGCAGGTGATCGGGGTGTTCCTCGCCGTCTACCTGCTGGTCCGGGTCGAGCCCACGCTCGGGCACCAGGCGACCGAGCCGGTCAAACAGTTCGTGGTGATGTACCAGACCCTCGTCCCGGACTGGCTCGCGATCGTGCTCGCCCTGGTGCTCATCGTGGTCGCCCAGGTGAAGATCAATGTGACGAACGCGTACTCGGGCTCGCTCGCCTGGTCGAACGTCTTCACCCGGCTGGCGAAACACTATCCGGGCCGCACGATCTTCGTCCTGTTCAACCTGGTGATCGCGTACGTGCTGATGATGCTGGACGTCTTCGCCCTCATCTCGCTCGTGCTGAGCCTCTACGCGAACATCGTCATGGCCTGGCTCGTGACGATCGCCACCGACATCGCGATCAACAAATGGGTGCTGCGCGTCTCGCCGCGTTTCCCCGAGTTCCGCCGCGGCATGCTGCACGACTGGAACCCGGTCGGCCTGGTGTCGGTCGGGCTCGCCTCGGCGCTGTCGCTGCTCGCGTTCACCGGGGTGTTCGGCGCCGACGTGAAGCCGTTCTCGGTGCTCATCGCGATCGGCGTGGCGTTCGTGGCGACGCCGGTCACCGCCCTCGCCACGCGGGGGCGTTACTACCTGCGGCGCCGCTCCGACGGCATCGCCTCCCCCCGCTTCGACGCCGACGGCAACCCCTCGGGCGAGCGGCTCCGCTGCCACGTCACCGGATACCTGTTCGAGCGGCCGGATATGCTGGCCTCGGCCGAGAGGGGACCGCACGGCGAGGTGCTGTACGTCTCGTCGCTGGCGCTCACGCTCGACGATTCCGATCGATACGTGCTCCCGCCGGAAGTCACCAGACCTCAGCACTGGCCGGCCGCCCGGAAGAGGGAGACGTGATGGAGGAGCCGGTCGACACCGCGACCGCGATTCTCGCGAGTGCCGCGGTGCTGCTGCGCGAGCGCACGTTCGACGACATCTCCTACCGTGCCCTCGCGGACGAGGTCGGCATCTCCGAGCGCACGATCTATCGGCAGTACCCGACGCGCGCCCACCTGCTCGCCGCCCTGTCGCACTGGATCGAGCAGGCCTGTTTCCCGCTGCCGCCGTTCGTGACCGTGTCCGACTTCTGCACCGCCGTGCACGAGCGCTTCCGGGCCTTCGACACATTGCCGGCGTATGCGTACGTCGGCGCGCGCGCGTCCGCGATCTCGCCGACGCTGGACACCGAGCCGGCCTACATCACCCGGGCGATCGAGGCGATGCTCGAGGTGGCGGCGCCGACGCTGAACCGGCGGGATCGCCTGCGGGTCGCGGCGTCGCTCCGCTACTTCTCGTCGGCGATGTTCTGGGCCCGGCTGCGCACCGGTTTCGACATGGACGCGGGCGAGATCTGCGACGCGTTCGACCACGCGGTGGGCACCGTGCTCGCGCGGCTGCCGGAGGCGACGTGGGCGCGGCCGTGACCGGGTCCACGGCGGTCCCGGCGCGCAGCGGCACACAGGTGGCGATCCTCGCCGCCTACGCCGAGTTGATCGAGGAGCTCGGCAGCGACGACGTGTCGTACCGGGTCATCGCGCGCCGGGCCGGCATCGCCGAGCGCACGGTGTTCCGCAACTATCCGACCCGTGTCGACCTGCTGTTGGCGACCGCGGCCTGGATCGAGGCGACGATGTTCGCCCGCGAGGAGTCGCAGTCGATCTTCGATGTCCCGCTCGCGATCCGCGAGGCGATGCAGCGGTACGACGCGCGGCCGGAGCTCGCCCACGTCGTCGCCGAGACGGCGATGCGCGGGGTGAGCGGGGCGGCGCCGTCGCCCGGCCGGGCGCAGCTGGAGCGGCTGCTGGACGCCGAGGTGCCGTCCCTCGGCGCGGCCCAGCGCCGGGCGGTCATCGCGGCGCTGTCGCATCTCGACTCGGTCGGGACCTGGGTGACGTTCCGCCGCGAGTTCGGGCTGGACGGGCGGGACATCGCCGACGCCGCCGCGTGGGCCGCGGAGGCGGTCCTCGACACCATCCGCGACCGCGTCACCCCTGCCTAGACGCGGAGAAAGGGGCCGGTGACCGGCCCCTTTCCAGATATCGATCCGCTCACTCGGCGAGCAGCTTCTCCACGTCGGTCTTGATCTCGTTGAGCAGCGCCTCGGAGCGGCCGTGCTCACTCGGGACGTGGGCCAGGATGCTGCCGGCCTCCGCCAGGTACGGCTTGCCGCCCGGCTCGAAGTTGATGTTCCACTTCGTCTTCCAGACCCGCTCGGCCGCCGTGGTGGCCGCCTTGTCGATCTGGGCGGCCAGCCATTTCTTGTCAGCGTCGGTCAGTGCCACGGGAATGTCCTCCAGATGCCAGGAAACGGTCGAGGCTTCGTGCCGTGTCTCGTACGAGGCGGAGAAGTGGGCGTGCTGGGTGTGCGGGTTGTCCCCGCTGTACGAGCGCCGGCGCCAGTTGTTGGACGCCTCCCAGATGCGCTTGTTGTAGATGATGTAGCGCAGCCGTTTCTCGGCACCGCTGCGACAGCGGGCCAGGATGTGCTGCACCACCTTCTCCATGGTCAGGTCCGACTCACGCAGATTGGCGTCGAGGTCGATGGCGTGCACCTCGTGCCTGGAGTCCGCGTCTCGGATCGGCACCCTGCCGACCTCGTCGTCGTTGTGGTCGGAGCTACGGTTCCGGTGCGCCGCGTCACCGATGGTGCCGTCGCTCGTCTTGTCCCGGCCGGGCGCGATCCGGTTCAGTTCGGTGCGCAACTGGCCCAGGCACGGCACCAGAATCCAGGTGGCCATCGGGCTCCTTTCAAGGGTTCGCTGCCGCTCTGTCGCCTGTATATCTCCCGGTGCCGTGTCCGGAAATCACCCTTGCTGTGGGAAGCCGTGCCATTCTGGCGGGCTGTGATGGCCGTCACCATGTGAAGCGACCGGGATAGACCACTTCGGCCAGTTTCTTCTGACCGTCCGCGTTCGGATGAAAGTAGTCGAACTCGCTGACCTGGTCGAGATCGAAACGGATCCGGTGCGCGGCGCCACCGTCCCAGCGGCATCGCGACCCGTACGCCTTGCAGGCCTTGCGAAGTTCGGTGTTGTACGCCTCGACGCGGTCCCGGACCCGCTCGCGCCGCTGCTGGTCGGCGGCGGCCGTCGAGGTCGGATCGTCCAGCATGGACCGGCAGATCCCGCCACGGCTCCACACCTCGACCGCGTCGCCGTCCTCGCGGCCGACCTGCCACAGCCGGTACAGGTCCGGGATGCTGACCATCAGGATGCGCGTCTTGGGCAGGCCCTTCCGCAGTGGAGCCAGGCCGGCGTCGATCTCGTCACGGAAGGTGGCGACCGGGGTCATGTCCTGCACCCGGCGGGCACACGCGTCGTTGGCGCCGATGAGGATCGTCACGTACTGGGGTTTCAGGTCGACCGCCCGGCGGGCCTGCCCGGCCAGCGCGTCGGCTTCGGCGCCGGGCTCGGCGAGGTTGTCCGCCTCCCCTTTGATCTTCGCGTTCTTGTCCAGGATCCGCTGGTAGTGGCTGGCTATCGCGGAGTTGTTCCCGGTCGACCAGGAGTTGCGGGTGCACGCCACATAGGCGGCGCAACTGCCCAGGCCCGCGGTGATCGAGTCGCCGAGCGCCACCATCGAGGCCGGATAACCGGTGGCCGGCCTGGCGCTGGTCTTGGTCGGTTTCGGCTGTGCGCTGCCGCTGCCCTCGCAGGCCAGGGCGAACACGGCGAGCAACGCCAGGGTGACGACATGCCAACGGCGAGTCATGGTCCTCCGTCCACTGCGCAGAGCCCGCCGGGTGACACGACGGCTCCGCCCAGTCTGACTCGCCGGCCCGCCTTCCCGGCAAACCGTCGCGGTGGACCGGGCGCCTCGTGCCGCGCCGGCGTCAGCTCACCTCGTCGAGCGGGCGCAGGTTGGCGGGGTTGCGCAGGACGTCGTCGATCTGCGCGGCGAAGGCCGCCTTCCGGGTCGCGACGGTGGCCTGCCGGGCCACGATCTCGTCGACGTTGTCACCGTCGACGGCGATGCCCGGGACGTACAGCCAGCCCTCGGGGAGGTCCTTGCCGGTCTTGGCGTGCTCGGCCGTGAGGAGCCCGGCGACCGCGCCCTTCACGTAGTGCTCGGGCGACACCAGGATCAGGCCGCCGGTCCGGACGGCGGCAAGCGATTTGGGGCCGATGTCGAAGGCGCCGGCCAGCCAGGTCGCCCCGGTTCGGCGGCGGATCTCGGCCAGGTTCCAGCCGTCGGCGTCGCCGGTGCCGATGAACGCCAGCGCCGACGAGTTCAGTTCGACGAGGGTGGACCAGGCGGCGAGGTTCGCCTCCACCTCCTGCCTGGTGTCGAACGGACCGAAAACGGTCACGTTCGGGAGCTTCTCCTTGATCTCGTCGGCGATGCCCCGGGCCCGGCCGTCCAGAACCGGGACGCCGGGCGCGGAGGTCCCCAGGACGATCTTTCCGGTGGCGTCCGCCGGCAGCCTCCGGATGACCTCGCGGGCCAGCAGCCGGCCCAGCGCGTAACTGTCGTTGCCGATGAAGAGCTTCACCCCGGCCGACGGCAGGGCCGGGCTGTCCACCGCGACGACCGGCACGCCGGCGCCGATCGCCTCGGCCATCGGGCCGGCGAAGAGGTCCGGGGTGAGGGTGAACACCGAGAGCCCGCCGCGGGCGGTCGTCAGCATCTCGCGGAACTGGGCCAACTGCCGCGGGCCGTCGACGATGTTGGGCCCGTCCACCTGGTAGCCGACTCCGCCGACCTGGTCCACCCCGGCGATGAACCCCAGGGACATCTCCTGGGAGAAGTTGAGCTGCTTGTTGGCCACGACGAACCCGACCATGGGCTTGTGGCCGGCCTGGTCGTCCCGCTCGGTGCACGAGACCGAGCAGAGGAGCGCGGGAATCAACAAAAACGAAAAGATCCGATATTTCATAGTTACGCCTATTTTCGCCCTCGGTCGAAGACAGTATGGGCGATCCCCTTCACCCGGGCAGCGGATCGGCCGATCGAGACCACGACGGTGGCCGGATGCGATGAGGGGGACCCGGGTGCTCGGGAAGGTGGTTCGCAGTAAAGCCGTGGCCCGCGCCGCGGTGATCGGGCTCGCGCTCGGCGTGTTCGCGCTGGCGGCGCTGGCCGCCGTCAGCATCGCCGCCAACGCCCGGACCACCAGCCACATCCAGCACAGTTCGCGGATCAGCGACCGCTGGTCCCAGCTCGACCTGCACATCAGCCTCGAGAACGAGGCGGTCCGCGGGTACGTCTCGGCCCGCCGGTTCGGCCGGGACCTGCTGGACAGCGCGATCCGCTCGGCCGAGCCGGACCTGGCCTGGCAGATCCAGAACGGCGACCCGGCCGACGTCCGGAGCGCGACCCTGACGGCCGGCTCCTACGCGGCGTTCACCGAGACCCTCCAGGAGATCCGGCGGACCACCAGCGACCCGGAACAGATGAACGACCTGGCCGACCAGGCCGACCTCGGCGCGTCCTTCCTGCGCAAGTCGGCCAACGCCAACGTGAACCGGCACCGGCTCGGGATGGACGCCTACCTGGCCGAGGCCGGCGAGTTCAACCGCAAGCTCACCCTGGCCGCGAGCGTGATCTGCGGCGTCGACTTCCTGCTCCTGGTGCTCTGCGCCGGAATCCTGCTGAGCCATCAGCGCCGGTTGGAGGGCCAGGCCGTGGAGAGCCGGTACCGGGCCTTGCACGACGAGCTGACCGGGCTGGCCAACCGGGCCCTGCTCGCCGACGAGATCGAGAACGAACTCCGGCTCGCCGAGCAGGACGACAGCGCGGTGGGTCTGCTGCTGCTCGACCTCAACAAGTTCAAGGAGGTCAACGACACCCTCGGCCACCACGCCGGTGACCTGCTGCTCAAGGAGGTGGCGGCGCGGCTCTCCAGGGCGGTGCGCAGCACCGACACGGTGGCCCGGCTCGGCGGCGACGAGTTCGCCGTACTGATGCCGGAGATCTACTCCCCCGGACACTGCGCCGAGATCGGCCGGCGGCTGCTGGAGTCCCTGGAGGGCCCCGCCGAACTGGACGGCGTGACGGTCGACATCAGCGGCAGCATCGGTGCGGCCGTCTACCCGCTGCACAGCGCGAGCGGCACGGAGCTGCTCCAGCACGCCGACATCGCCATGTACGACGCGAAGCGCAACCGGCTCGGCATCGCCGTCTACGACCCGCGGGCGGACCGCCGCAGCGAACGGGAACTGGGCCTGATCGGCGAGCTGCGCCAGGCCGTCGAACAGGACGAGCTGGTGCTGCACTACCAGCCGAAGGTGGCCACCGGCACCGGCCGGGTGGTCGGGGTGGAGGCGCTGGTGCGCTGGCAGCACCCGGTCCGCGGGCTGCTCCAGCCGGGCGACTTCATCCCACAGGCCGAGGAGAACGAGATCATCGTCCCGCTCACCGACCGGGTCCTGGGCATGGCCCTCGACCAGCACCGCTGCTGGCGGGCCACCGGCACGGTGCTGCCGGTCGCGGTCAACGTGCCCACCGTCTGCCTGCTGGACGAGGCGTTCCCGGACCGGGTGATCACCGCGCTCGGCGCGCACGACGTGCCGGCCGGCATGCTCACCCTGGAGATCACCGAGACCTCGATCATCACCGACCCGGTACGCGCGGGCAGCGTGCTGACCCGGCTGCGCGAGATCGGGGTACGGCTCTCGGTCGACGACTTCGGCACCGGCTACTCGTCGATGTCGTACCTGCAGAACATGCCGCTGCACGAGCTGAAGATCGACCGCAGCTTCATCCGTACGGTCGCCGGCTCCCACGGCGGCACGGCGATCGTACGGGCGGTGCTGGAGCTGGCCCGCGCCCTGGACCTGGAGGTGGTGGCCGAGGGCGTGGAGGACGAGGCGGCGCTGACCCTGCTCGGCGATCTGGGCTGCGCCAGCGCGCAGGGCTACCACATCAGCCGCCCGGTACGCCCGGCCGACCTGATCGCCTGGCTCGGGCGGCCGGCCCTGGAGTCCGCGCCCGTCTGAGAGGCGACAGCCCGGGGTTTGAACCGGCCGTACGGCGACGGGGTGTCCTCCGGTGAAACCACTTCACCGGGAGGCACCGACATGTACAGCCAGCCGTGGCCGGGATACTCGTGGCCGGATCCCGCACCACAGCAGACGGCCATCGCGGTCACCATGCGGTACTTCCCGCTCGCCTTCCTCATGCAGCTGTTCCGGCCGGTGCTGCTGATCGACGGCTACCCGGTGGAGGCGGGCTGGCGGCATCCGGTGGTGGTGCCGGTCACCCCCGGACAGCACCACGTCCACGTGCACGTCCCCTATCTGCTGCCCCGGCGGATCGGCAAGGCCGATCTGATAGTGCTGGCGCAGCCGGGCGAGACCGTGGACCTGGAGTACCGGGCCCCCGTGGTGGTCTTCGCGGACGGCGCGCTGGGCTCCCCGCCGCAGCGGTACCGCGGCATGGGCGCCATGGTCGCCCTCCTGGCGCTCACCCTGGTCGGCGTGATCTGCAGTGTCGGCTCGGTGGTCGTGAGCGCCGGTGACCCGGCCGCCTTCCCACGGTCCGCGAAACCGGCGCCCACCGGCTCCGACGGCACCGAACCGACGGTCCCGGCCCTGCCGCCGCTGCCCACCGACGGGCCGGGCCTGCCGACGCCGGGTGGGGTCCCACCGGGCGGGTCCGCCGGCGAGCCCACGCTGCGAGCCGGCGCTCCGGCACGCAAGGTCACCGGCGCCACCTTCGCGGCCGGCGACGAGACGTACACGATGTCGTTCCGGGGTTGGCCGTTCGCGTTCCGTACCCCGTCGTCCTGGGGCTGTCTCGGGGCGAAGGTCGATCTGGCCGGCGCGAAGGCGTACGTCTGCGTCGACGAGGGGAACCCGGGCAGCGGGAAGCGGGTCGTCGTGATGGTCCGGCCCTGTGCCGCGCCGTGCGGCCAGGCGCGGATGGCACAGTTGGACGAGGAGCTGTTCACCGCCGCCACCGAGCCGCGCCGGGTGGACGCCACCACCCGGTTCGGTCAGATCAAGGAGAACAGCGAAGGCAGGTACGTGCTGGTCCTCAGCCACTTCTTCGCCGACGGCGGTGGCACCGGGACGCCGCGCTGGCAGGTGGGCGTGGCCGGGACGGCGCCGCCGAAGGCCCGCGCCGACGTGCAGAAGGTCGTCAACGAGATCCTGAGCCAGACCTCGTGAACGGCGAAAGGCGGGCTCGCGCCCGCCTTTCGCGTTCTCCCGTGTCAGCTGACCGCCACATCGTCGAACCAGACGGTCCCGGTGTTGTCGCCGGACTTCAGGTGCAGCTGCACCGCGGCGGCGCCGGGCGGGGCGGTGACCGTCTCGACCACCAGCTTGGTCCAGCCGGTGTCGCCGGCCGGGAGCCGGTTCGAGGTGTTCTGGCCGATCCACTTGCCGTTCGCGTCGAACCAGCTCAGCGCGATCTCGGTGACGCCGGTGGCGCCGATGCCGCGAGCGTACGCCTCGGCCCGCCAGCGGTAGCCGGGCTGCACCGGCGTGATCGGAGAGACGACCAGGCCCGGCAGGCCGGCCGCGGTACGGGTGGTGCCGGAGAACCGTGCCGACTGGGCGCCGGTGCGGGCCATCCCGGTGGTGATCACGGCCGTGCCCGCGCCGGTGTTGGTCTGCCGCCACGGCGAGTCGATGGCCGCCGCCTCGAAGCTCAGGTTGAGGATGCTGTTCGGGATCGGGGCGCCGGTCCAGGCGAGCCGGACGACCGTGGCGGCCAGCTTCGCGGTGCCGTCGGCACGGTACAGGCCGAACCTGTACTGGGCGGGCATCGTCGACACGATCGAGTTGCTGGGGATGGCGCCGGCCGCGAAGTCGTTGAGTGTCCACGGTGACACCGAGCCGACCCCGGCCTCGACCGCGGCGCGGAAGACCCGGGCCAGGTAGGCGGCCTGCTCCCCCTCGCTGACGACCGCGCTGCTGACACCGGTCTCCCCGATCACGATCGGGGTGGGGGCGACGGCGGCCTGCGCCTTGCGGATCTCGGCGAGCGACCGCTCCGAGCTGCCGTAGAAGTGGAAGTCGTAGTAGTCGAGCGGGGTGGCGGTCAGCGACGACTTGATGTTCGCCATGCCGGCCGCGCCGGTGCCGCCGTCCACCGACAGGGTCAGCGGCAGGGTCGGGAACTCGGTCCGGATCGCCGGGATGAGCTGCTTGACCCAGGTGACCGCGGCCGCGTCGCCGGGCTGGAACTCGTTCTTCAGCTCGACGCCGATGACTCGCGGGTCGTTCGCGTACGGCGCCAGCACGGCCTTGGCCCAGGCGATGCTGCCGGTGACGTCGGAGTAGGCGGCCCACCAGTCGAACAGGGTGATCTTGACGGTGAGGCCGTGCGCGGCGGCGATGCTGACGACCTTGCGCAGTTTCTCGGTGTACTCGGTCTTCGGCGCCGGGTAGCCGAACGCCTGCGGGAAGACGATCACCCGGACGTTGTCGGCGCCGAGCGCGGCGGCTTTGGCCAGGTCGGCGTCGATCCGGACCGCGTCGAAACCGGTCCACATCGCCGACCAGCCGGCGTCCGACGGGTAGTAGTTGATCGACTTGGCCGACCGCACGGCGGTCAGGCGGTCGGCCAATGTGGTGGAGGTGATCGCCATGGCGGCAGTCTTGCCCTCGGCCCGGGCGGGCACCGCGGAAAGCCCGAGGCTCATCAGGACGGAGGAGGCGATGGCTGTGGTGCGGAGGCGGAAGCTGCGCATAGGTGTTCGGCGCCTCTCTCGAGGTTGCTTTTCGGGGGTGACCTCTCTTTCGGCGGCCGCGTCGGTTGCTGCACGGTTTGCTGAATGCAGATGGGTTGCAAACGGGGAGCGTGTCCCGGGGTCTCCGGGCCCCGCGAGGCGTGCACGTCCTCTCCAGGTTGCCCGCCGGTTGCCGGGCGCCGCGCCGGCCGCGCACCCGGTCCACCCGAAGGTGGAGCCGGCCGGGCGATAGCCGGTGACCGATATGCCCGATCGGGTGCTTCACGAGCGAAACGCGGCGGCGGTTCGGTCCGGGATGGTGAGGTGACCGGAGCAACCCGACCCCGACAGCAAGGTGAACCGACCCGTGGGCTGGAACAGCCGGAAACGACACAAGGTGAGGCGGTTGGCGGCGGGACGGCCCCGCATCCCGGCCCAGCGGCCGATCGCCGACACCCTGCTCGGCCTCGACGCCGCGGCCTGCCGCCGGCTGGCGGACAACGCCGACCCGCGGGAGATCGACCGGGCCCTGGCGGCCGCCCTGCACCGGGAGCTCGATCAGGCCGGGCAGCGTGGCTGGCAGACGGCCGAGATCGTCCGGGTGGTCCGGCGGGAGCACACCGCCCGGCACAGCCGGCTCGTCACCGAACCGGGCCCGCTGGACCCCTGTCTCCTGCCGGAATGGGCGGACCGCAACGGGCTCGACCGGGCCACCGCGATCGAGTCGATCGTCCAGGTGCTGCGCCTGCTCACGGCCATGCCGCACGTCGGGCCGGTCAGCCCGGCGCCGGCAGGTGAGCCCGGCAGGCAACTGCTCGACCGGGTACGCGCACTGCTGGCCGAGGCCGAAGCGACCGACGACGGCGAGGTGGCTGCGGACCGTACCGTGGCGGCGCAGGAGCTGCTCCGGCGGAGCCCCGGCGACGGGCGCGACGGCGGGCGGCGGATCGCGGTGGACAACCCGTACGAGGGCCCGAAGGCGCTGCTGCTGCGGATGGTGGCCGCGGCCAACGGCTGCCACGCCGAGTGGATGCCCGAGTTCGGCCTGGTCCAGGTCACCGGCCCGGTCACCGGTCTGTACGCCACCGAGCTGCTGTTCGGCTCCCTGCTGGCACAGGCGGCCCGGGCCATGAACCTGATCGACTCGAAGAGCCGCACCGTCCGGCAGTCCTTTCTGACCGCGTACGCCGAACGGATCGGGGATCGTCTCGGCGCCGCCGCGGAAATCAAGATCTCCGGCTGAACCGCCCGTCGCCGCGAACCGTGTTACCCGACGGCAGGTGAACGAGCGGCTACAGGAGGAATAGTGACGGTTCCGGCACGCCCATTGGTTCTCGGCGGCATCGCGCAGGCAGCCGTCCTGCTCCTGCTGGAGGCGACCGTCGGGCTCGGGGCGGCCGGCTGGCCGGCCGGGATCGTCTTCGCGGCCGGCACGTGGGCGCTGCTGGGCCGTTCCCTGAAACGGCACCACGGCCACCGCTGGGGACTCGCCGACACGGTCACCTTCGGCCGGCTGATCCTGACCGGCGGGGTGATCGCCCTCACCGCCGCAGCGGTCGCCGGCGACACCCACCACGTCGCGCTGATCGCTCTGGCCGCGGTGTCCCTGGCGTGCGACGCCGTGGACGGCCAGATCGCCCGGCGCACCGGCGCCACCTCCGAGTTCGGCGCCCGGTTCGACATGGAGGCCGACTCGGTCCTGGCCATCGCGCTGAGCGTCTACCTGGGCACCACGCTGGGCTGGTGGGCGGTCGGCATCGGCCTCTTCCGGTACGCGTACGTCCTCGCGTCCTACCCGATGCCCTGGCTGAACGGGACGCTGCCGCCGCGGTTCTCCCGCAAGGTGGTGGCCGCCGGGCAGGGCGCCGTGCTGGTGGTGACGAGCGCCGGCCTGCTGCCGATCCCGCTGGCCCAGGCGTGCATCGCGGTCACCATCGCCGCGCTGCTCTGGTCGTTCGGCAAGGACGTCCGGTGGCTGTGGCGGCAGGAGTCGCTGCGCCGTGAGATCCCCTGGTGGAGCGGATCCCTGGAGACCGAACCCGCCGCCACCGTCTGACCGTCGGGCTCAGCGGCAGTAGACGTCGCCGGCGTTCGCCTCGTGCGGCAGCTCGCGGATGTGGGCGGCCGTCTCCGCCCGGCCCGCCCACTGCGGGAACGCCATCGACATCGACTCGCCCATCGCGATGTTGAATTCCTTGAAACCGAGCCCGGTGACCCGGTCGAGACAGCGCAGCGCCACGTCACGCTCAATTGTCGTGAATTCGAACGACAGCGCCGGAACGGATCGGCTCAGGCCTGACAGAACCGTTTCCTCGAATCCTTCCACGTCGATTTTCACGAATGCCGGGACACCGTGTTCGGCGATCAGTGAATCGAGGGTGACGGACCGGGCCCGGAACTGTTCGTCCCACACCTGGCCCTGCCACCCGTCCGCGCCGTCGGCCGCCCGGACGAAGTCGCGGGACGCCGTCGACACCGTGGGATTGGCCGAGTTGACGTAGAAGTCGACCGTCCCGGTGGACTCTCCGCACACCGCGGGAACCGTCACCACGTCGTCGTCACCAGCGTAGATCTCCCGGATCGCGCGCAGGCAGAGCGGCTGCGGCTCGACCGCGACCACCCGCGCCCCGAGCCGCCGGAAGCTGCCGATCCGGTCGCCCACGTGCGCCCCGACGTCGAAGACCAGATCGCCGGGAGCCACGAACCGCGCGTAGAAGGCGTCCAGCGCCGCGTCGTGCTCCGCGTTTCCGTAGTAGAAACCGAGCGACCGGTGAATGGACGAGGCCGCCGGATCGGCTTTGAGCGATTCAAGAGCGTCGCGGTTGAAATGCATACCGGAGTATATGCCGGGTTCCAGGATTCCGCGATCTTTCCCGGGTCGCCGGCGGTGGTTCTTCCCGCACCGGTGGAAATCCGCTCCGCCGGTGCGGCGGCGTCCCGATCGGATCTGCCGGCGAACTCGCATCTCGGCACCGGCGGACTACGTGCCGAGTTCACCCGCCTGTTCGGCTTCGACGCCCCGGACAGCATCGCCGTCGACGGCATCCCCTCCCGGTGAACCGCCGAGACGCCGCCAGAGGAACTCCATGGTGAGCGCCTCGATGGTGGCGGCCTGCTCGTTGTCGGCGGCGGCCCCGTGGCCGCCCTCGACGTTCTCGTAGTAGGAGACGTCGTAGCCGTGCCGTAGCAGCAGCGCCGCCATCCGCCGGGCGTGCCCGGGGTGCACACGGTCGTCGCGAGTGGACGTGATGAACAGGACCGGCGGGTACGGACGGCCCGGCCGGACGTTCTGGTACGGCGAGAACTCCCGCAGGTACGCCCAGTCCTGTTCGACGTCGGGATCGCCGTACTCGGCCACCCAGGACCGCCCGGCCAGCAGCAGGTGGTAGCGGCGCAGGTCGAGGATCGGCACCGCGGCGACGACCGCGCCGAACAGTTCCGGGTAGCGGGTCAGCATGACGCCCATCAGCAGGCCGCCGTTGCTGCCGCCGGCGATGCCCAGCCGCTGCGGGGTGGCGATGCCGCGGTCCACCAGGTCGGTGGCGACGGCCGCGAAGTCCTCGTACGCCCGGGGCCGGTTCGCCCGCATGGCCGCCTGATGCCAGGCCGGGCCGTACTCGCCGCCGCCCCGGATGTTCGCCACCACCCGGATGCCGCCACGGGCCAGCCAGCCGCGCCCGCCGACGCCGTCGTACCCGGGGGTCAGGGCCACCTCGAAGCCGCCGTACCCCTCCAGCATCACCGGGCCGCCGGGCTCGCCGCCGACCACGAAGTACGGTACCCGGGTCCCGTCCGCCGAGGTGGCGAAGAACTGCCGCACCGAGAGCCCCTCGGCGGCGAAGAACGCGGGTGAACGCTTGATCACCTCGGCCGGGCCGCCGACGGTGCCCAGGGTGAGGGCCGCCGGGCTCAGGTGGCCGGTGGAGAGCAGCAGGTACGCGTTGCCGTTGTCCGGATCGGTCTCGACGATCCCGGTGTGGTCGAACCCGTCGGCGCCGGACAGCGGTTGCCGGCTCCACTCCGGGAAGCCCGGGGTGAGCACGTCGACCCGCGTCCGCACGTCGGTCATGGTGACGAGCAGCAGGTGGTCGCGGGTCCACTGCCAGCCCTGCAGCGACGTGCGCGCGTCCGGCTCGAACAGGACGGCGAAGTCGTGCCGGTCCGCCGGGGAGGCCAGCAGCGCCCCGGCGGGGAAGGCGCCCCACGGGGACCGGAGCCGGACCAGCAGCCACTCCCGGTGCAGTTCGCACACGGCGTCCCCGGGCACCTCGACGCGGTCCAGTGTGCCGTCCGGCCGCAGCAGGTGCCGCTCGCTGTGGAAGAAGTCCGAGTACCGGACCACCAGATCCCGCTCGTACCCCGGGGTGGGGTCGTGGAAGGCCCGGACCGAGACGTCGCCGGGCTCGCCCTCGAAGATCGTCTCCGCTTCGGCGAGCGGTGTGCCGCGCCGCCACCGTTTCACCACCCGCGGATAGCCGGAGGACGTCGCCGTGCCGGGGCCGAAGTCGGTCGCCACGAAGATGTGGTCGGCGTCGATCCAGCTCACGCTGCTCTTCGCCTCCGGCAGGGTGAACCCGTCGGCGACGAACACCCGGTCGCGCAGGTCGAACTCGCGGACCACGACGGCGTCGGCTCCGCCCCGGGCCAGACTGATCAGGCAGCGGTCGTAGCCGGGCCGGAGCACCGTGACGTCGCTCCAGGTCCAGTTCTCGTCCTCGGCCCGGTTGAGCGCGCCGACGTCCAGCAGCACGTCCCACTCCGGCTCGTCGCGGCGGAACTCGTCGGCCGTGGTACGCCGCCACAGCCCGCGCGGATGGTCGGCGTCCTGCCGGAAGTCGTAGTAGAGGCCGTCGCCGCGCCAGCCCGGGACGGTGAGGCGCTCCTTGCTGTCGAGCACCTCGCGGAGTGTGTCCCGCAGGCGGGCAAAGGCCGGGTCCTGATATCCGGCCAGAGTCTCGGTGTTGCGGTCGGCCACCCATCGGGCCGCTTCCGGTGACTCCAGGTCCTCGAGCCAGAGATCGAGATCGTCGCGCACAGCCACTCCCGGGTTCGGCGAACTCCCTCAAGTATGCGCAGGTCGTACACCAGCTTCGGGAAGGACCACCGACGGCGGCCGGGCCCGGCCGCCGCCCTTGTGGACCCGCCCGCGCAAGCCCGCCGTCCCAGCCTGTTCAGCCGCCGTAAAAGCGCGGGCGGCGCCCGCGGTAGCCCGGCCGTCCGCGGCCTGTTCAGCCGCCGTAATAGCGTGGGCGGCGCCCGCGGAAGCCCGGCCGTCCGCGGCCTGTTCAGCCGCCGTAATAGCGTGGGCGGCGCCCGCGGTAGCCCGGCCGTCCGCGGCCGCCGACGACCTGCCGGGTCACCAGGATGCCCGCGATCAGCCCACCGGCGAGGGCGGCGGCGATCAGCGGCATGTCGGCGCCGCCCAGCGTGTCCTCGTTCGCGCCCTGTTCGGCCGCGGACAGCACCTGCGCGGGCGCCTTGCCGGTGGCGGCGGCCGGCGCCGGCGCGGCCGGCAGCGCGGCGAAGTCGACGATGCCGCTGCTCTCCAGCAGGGTCATGTGTGTCATGACGAACTGGTTGGCCTGCTGCGCGAGCCTGCGGACGGTGTCGTTGCGGGTGCTCGACCGGATCGTCGCGATCGCCGGGAAGATCTTGCCGTGCGCGGACCGGAGCCGGTCGATGTAGATCGCGTCGAACTCGGGGCCCTGCGCCGCCTCCATCTCGTCGAGCCAGCCCTGCTGGTCGCTGTTCGGCTTGTTCGGCAACGCGATCTTCAGTTCCTTGGCGGCGGCCCGGGCCAGTTCGTCGAGCGCGGCGTGCTGGTCGGCGATGTTGCGGCCGATCCGCTTGATCCGGGCGCTGTTCGACTTCCGCTGTGCCATCTCCCCGGCCGGGATCTCCCACAGCCCGGCGAGGCGGACCTTGACGACGAGGTCCCGGTCGGCGTCGGAGATCTCCCCGGTGCCCCGGTCGAGCAGCAGATTCTCGGGAGGTACCGGAACGTCCGGCGCGGCCCGCACCGGATCCGGCACGAGCATGATCAATGCGGTGGAGAGAACCGCGGCATCACACAGGCGGCGCCACACGGACATCAGACCTCCCTCACTCGGATGCGCCGAACAGGGCTCATCGAGTCCCGTCGACACGTGCGGACACCGGGTGATACGAACCACCGGCCGGATCGGATCACCGAACCCGTGGCCCATCCGTGCCGGGCGCTCCCGGGTCACCCGGTGTGGTGACCGCCGGTGCGGGCGAGGGCGTCCCAGGCCGCGGAGATCGGTGCGAAGGCACGCATGTCGCCGGTGCGGCCACCGCCCATCCTGTTCATCGCATAGGCGTACGTCGCGCGTGCGTCCATGTCGATGATGGCCAGCGAACCGCCCGCGCCACCCCAGAACAGGGTGTTGGGATGGGGCATGAAGTCGCCGCCGACCGCGAATCCGAGACCGAAGCGAACCGGGATGCCGAGAATGAGGTCCGGTCCCTCGATTTGAACACGCAGGGCGCTGCGGCACGTCGCCTCGGACAGGAAGCGCCGGCCCTGGGCGACGCCGCCGTTGGCGAGAACGGCGTGCACCTGGGCGACGGATCGCGCGTTCCCGGTGCCGCCGCCGGCGGGTATCTCGGCGGCCCGCCAGGCCCGCGAGTCGGTCACCGACGTGTCCACCCGGGGATTGTGCGCCGCGTTGTCCTGCAACTCCGTCACGTCGTCGGAGAACGGCTCCACCCGCGGCGGGATCAGCTCGGCGACACGGGACTCCTCCGACTCCGGCAGGCCGATGTGGAAGTCGGCGCCGAGAGGTTCGGCGATCTCCTCACGGAACACCGTGCCGAGCGACCGGCCGGTGATCCGCCGTACGATCTCACCGATCAGGAAGCCTTGGGTGACCACGTGATAGCCGGAAGCGGTGCCGGGTTTCCAGAACGGTTCCTGAGCCGCCAGGGACCCGGTCGCCTTCTCCCAGTCGTAGAGGTCCTCGGGCCGCAACGGCTCGCGCCAGCCGGACAGTCCCGCGGAGTGGCTCATCACCTGCGCGACCGTGATCTCGTCCTTGCCGTTGGCCGCGAACTCGGGCCAGTAGCGGGCCACCGGGGCGTCGAAGTCGAGCTCCCCGCGATCGGCGACCAGCAGTGCGGTCAGCGCCGCCATGGTCTTGGTGATCGAGTAGACGTTCACGATCGTGTCCCACTGCCAGACCCGGGTGTGCGCCGCGTCGGCGTACCCGCCCACGAGGTCGGCGACGGTCTCGCCGTCGACGGTGGCGCAGAAGCACGCACCCGTCTCGGCGCCGTCGGTGAAGTTGGTCTCGAACGCGGCGCGCACTTCCGCCATGTCATCGCGGACGAATCCCCGCACATCCCCGTCAGTCAACGCCATCCCCCCGAAGATTGAGCACGCTGAATCCTCGGTGACGGCAGCACTGCCGGACAACCTGTTTACCGGCCGGCCGTGCGGATCGTGGGCCGCGATGACCGGTCGGCGGGCCGGCGCCTACGGCGCCGCGTAGAGCTCGTCGAACAGGTCACGGTAACGGTGCTCGACGACCCGCCGGCGCAGCTTGAGCGAGGGCGTCAGGTGGCCGCTCTCCACGGCGAGGTTGTGGTCGAGCACCAGGAACCTCTTGATCGTCTCCCAAGGGCTGAGGGTCGCGTTGAGCCGTTCGACATAGGCGCCGACCTCGTCGAAAAGCTGCGACGATCGGGCGATCTCGGCATGGGTCGCGCCGGCGAGGCCGTGCTCGGCCGCCCACTTGCGCGCCTCGTCGGGGTCGAGGTCGACGAGGGCCGTCACGAACTTGCGCCCTTCGCCGTAGACGACCATCTGGCCGGCCAGCGGGCAGATCGCCTTGAACCGGGTCTCGATGGCCTGTGGTGCCACGTACTTCCCGGTCGAGGTCTTGATCAGGTCCTTCTTCCGGTCGGTGATCCGCAGCGAGCCGGCCGCCGTGATCTCACCGACGTCGCCGGTGTGCAACCAGCCGTCGGTCAGGATGGCGTCGGTGACCTCGGGCATCCGGTGGTAACCCTGCATCACGCCGGGACCGCGCAGCAGGATCTCACCGTCCTCGCCGAGGGCCACCTCGGTGCCGGGCAGCGGGCGCCCGACGGTGCCGTACTCGGGGCGGCCGATCCGGTTGAAGACGGTGGTCGCGCAGGACTCGGTGAGACCGTAACCCTCCAGGACCGGAAGACCGACGGCGTCGAACCACTCGGCGATGTCGGTGGACAGGGCGGCGGCCCCGGAGATGAAGAACCGCACCCGCCCGCCGAACCGATCGCGGATCTTGGCGAGGACCAGCCGGTCGGCGAGGTGATACCGGACGGCGAGCAACGGTCCCGGGCTGTGGCCGGCCCGGCGCAGACGGGACACCTGGCCACCGACTCCGACGGCCCAGTCGAAGAGGCGCGCCTTCAGCCCGCCCTCACGCCGGATCAGGGCGGTCACACCGGCGTACACCTTCTCGAAGATGCGGGGCACGGCGGGGATGATGGTCGGCCGAACCACCGGGAGGCGCTCGACGATGCCGTTGACCTGGCCGTCCACGGCGAAGCTGAAGCCGACCGCGAGCTGGCACGCCAGCAGGGCCTTGCCGAAAGCGTGCGAGAGGGGCAGCCACAGGTAGCCGAGGTCGTCCGGCGCGAGGATGTCCATCGCCTGGGCCGCCAGGCCCTGGTAGACCCAGCTGCGGTGGGTGACGCGCACGCCCTTGGGCAGACCGGTCGTGCCGGAGGTGTAGATCAGTGTCGCCAGGTCATCGGGCTGGACCCGGGCGGTGGCCTCGGTCACCAGTGCGGGCGTGGCGGCGAGCAGCTCACGGCCGCGGGCGCGCAGGGCGGCGAGGGTGATCGCACGCTCGCCGGGCTCCGCGCCGGCCTCGATGAGGATGACGCGTTCCACCGGTGAGCCCTCGGCAAGCACCTTGCCGAGATGGCTCGCGTTCTCGACCACCGCGAAGCGGCTGCCCGAGTCGGTGAGGATGTGCATCGTCTCCTCGGGCGACGACGTGGGATAGACGGTGGTGGTCGCCCCGCCGGCGCACATCACACCGAGGTCCGCCTCGATCCATTCGACCCGGGTCGCGGAGAGGATCGCGACGCGGTCCTCCGGGCGCAGGCCGAGGTCGAGCAGACCGGCCGCGATCTCGGTGACCGCCTGACCGGTGTCGGCCCAGGTCTGCGAGTGCCAGCCGTCCGGTTCCGGCCGCCGGTACGCCTCCCGGTCCGGTGTGCGCCCGGCCCGGTCCAGGAACATCGCACCCAGCGACGACGGTTCGTGGAGTCGCAGCGCGGCCAGGCGGGCCACCTCGTCGGCCGGGGCGTAGCAGTTCGCCGTGCTCATCGTGTCCACTCCATGGTCGGTGCGGGTTCAGTCATCCGGGTCAGCCAGCCGGTCAGTTCGGGGACGAGCGAGAGCAGCTCCGGCTCGTCGCGTTCGTCCAGCACGTCGGACGCGATCTGCCGCAGCGCGTAGATCGCGCCGAGGTAGGCGCTCAGGGGAACCTGCCCGGCCGTGTCGGGAAACCGCCGTTCCCGCAGGTCACGGACGAACTCGGCGAGCCGGACGATGGCGGCGCGGCGGCGGCCGCGGGCTTCGCGGCCCAGGGCGTCCATCTCCACCTGGAACGCGCGCGCCGAGGCCAGGTCGCTGTGCAGCGTGCCGAGGTACGCCGTGACCAGACCCCGCACGCAATCGGCCCAGTCACCGCTGGAATCCACCTTGGACAGCCGCTCCAGGCACACGGCGATGAAACGGTCGTACGCCGCGGAGACGCACGCGTCCTTGTCGGCGAAGCAGGAGTAGAAGTTGGCCCTGGAGACCGCCGCACGCGAACAGATCTCCCGGACACCGAAACCCCGGTGACCGGTGTCGGCGAGCAACTCGGTGGCGGCGATCAGCATCCGTTCCCGTTGAGCGGCGGTGACCTGCTCGCGGCTCAGATCATGCCGTCCGCGGGGCAGCGAAGGCGGCGTGGTGAACACGACTCCGCTGGTGATGAGGTCCGGCATGGTGATCAAAGTACGTGGGGTTACTCCTACCCGACAGGGCCGGACGGCAGGGGGTAGCGCCGAGGGGGCCGACCGGAAGGGCCGCGGGTGGCGAACCTACCGGAAGGACGGGACCTTGGACCGATGCCCGGTCACGGCATCCCCGGCACCGTCAGTCACGGGGCGGACGACGGCCCCGCCCGTGTGACATCTCGACCCCGGGAGATCGCCATGACCGCGACACTCGTACGGCCCTCCGGCACCGCGCGTGGCCAGCGACCGTGGACCGCCGTCGTCGCCGGGCTGTCCGTGGCCGTCGCGGCCGGCGCGGCGTTCCTGCCGGCCTGGCCGGCCGGGCCCGACATGGGGTCGACGAACTACATGGGCCTGCTCGCGGCCAACCAGCCGTGGAACCTGATCCTGTTCATGGCCATCCCGGTCGTGCTCGCCGAGACGGTCGCGGTCACCGAGCTCGCCGTCCTGTTCAGCCGCGGCGGCGCCCGCAGGTCCGCCCTCGTCAACAGGTGGGCGGGCCTGGTCGCCGGGCTGTACTTCCTCGGGGTCACCAGCTACCTGATGGTGCACGCGGTCGTCCCCCTCACCCGCGACGGCGGGTGGCGCGGCCCGGCGGACGTGATCGCCGTCGGCTTCTACCTGCTCGGCCTGGTCCCCCTGTACGGGATGACCCTGCTGGAGACCCGTGCCGTCGGCGCCGACCTCGACGACGACACCCGCCGGAAGGTCCATGCCTGGATGGTCGGCGCGTTCCTCGTCGTCGCGCACATCGCCATGATCTTCGGAATGCTGGACCCCACCGTTCTCGGCTGGACCGCCGACCAGGCGCCGCCGACGCACACCATGCCCGGCGGAACCGTCATGCACGGCGGAACGCACGGCTGATCGGCGGGCCCCGCGGCCGGCAGCGGCCGGGGAGCACGGGGATCGCCGCATCCGTGGCCATCGCCCGGCTCGCCGCCCCGGCGGCATCGTCCACGAATGCGGGCCTGCCGGGCGGCGGTTGCGGGGCCTCAGCCGTCCTGTGCCTGTTCGGCGTGGTTCAGCGCCTGTTCGAGCACCACCAGGAGCGCGTCTCGCACCGACGTACGCCGGCGGGCGTCGAAGCTCACGATCGGGATCCGGTCGCCGACCGCGAGCGCCCAGCGCACCTCGCTGAGGTCGTACGCCAGTCGCCCGTCGAACATGTTGACCGCGACGGCGAACGGAAGCCCGGCCTGTTCGAAGTAGTCCACGGCCTGGTAGCAGTCGTCCAGGCGCGAGCTGTCCACCACCACGAGGGCGCCGAGCGCGCCGTGGACCATGCTGTCCCACATGAAACCGAACCGGTCCTGCCCCGGCGTGCCGAACAGGTAGAGCTTGAGGCTCTGGTCGATGGTCACGCAGCCGAAGTCCATGGCGACCGTCGTGGTGGTCTTGAGGCTCTCCGCACGCGGCTGGTCGATGCCGACGGACACGGCCGTCATCTCGGCCTCGGTGGTCAGCGGGGCGATCTCGGAGATCGACCGTACCGTGGTCGTCTTGCCGACGCCGAAGCCGCCGGCCACGATCATCTTGACCGGGACCGGGGGTCTCCTGATCGGCGGGTCGGTCGTCATCAGGGCCGGCGTGTCAGGAAATCGCACGGAGTCCATGCATCACTCGCAGAATGATCTCGGAGGAGGGCGCGGTCAGGGTGTCCGCGACGTGTACGTCGAGGTAGCCGGCGACGCGCAGGTCGGCGACCAGGATCTTGGCCACTCCCAGGTGCAGGCGTAGCCGGGCCGAGATCTCCGCGACCGAGATCGGCTCGCCGCACAGCGCCACCATGGCCTGCATCTCGGGGCCTAGCGACGCGAACGGCATCCGCCCCACCGCCGGGTCGAGAGGCCGGAGGGTGACCTGGGTCTCGAGGTCGATCTCCTGATCCACCGCGTTGACCCGGCCGCCGGTCAGGACGAACGGGCGCAGCGAAGCGGAACGGTCGGCCGGCTGCCGGAGCTGTTCACCGGTGTTGCCCGCGTCTCGGTGCGGGGTTTCGATCGGGGCGGCGCTGTTCGGGGAACCCCGAAGGTACGGGGGGATCCTGCCGATCGGCTCGGGAGCCGGCGCGCCGGATACGTTGCCGCTCAAATCTGGACGACGTTCTTCAGTTCCGCGATCAATCCGGGCGTCAGGGATGCTCCCGCCCGGGTTCCGAACAGCGTCATCTCGTACGCCACGGTGCTGAGATTCGCCGACTTGCTCGCGATGACGCCCAGCAACGACCCTCGGCTGATCGAGGTCACCACCAGGTAGCCGTCTGTTATGTCGACCACGACACGGTTCAGCGAGCCGAGGTTGTACCACTCGGCCGCGCCGACCGCCAGGCTGGCCATTCCGGACACCACCGCGGCCAGGCGGTCGGAGTCGGCCCGTTCCCGGTTGGACGACTTCGCCATGAGAAGGCCGTCCGACGAGACCACGATTGCATCCTGTACGCCCGCCGTCTTGGTGGCGAACGAGCCGAGAAGCCAGTTGAACGTCTTCGCCTCGGCACTGATCTCCACGACCGGTGTCTGCAGCGATCCCGGCACTGTGTTGCCGGGGCTGTTGGGTGAGCTGTCCATCGTGCTACTTCCTTCTCAGAGTCCGTTTCGCTGTGCGGCTTCGTCGTCTTGAAGCGCGCGCGCGACGCCCGATTCGAACTGCTCGACGAAGCTGCGGGCCGCGTCCGGGTCGCGGTCGATCGGCGGCAGATCGGCGGCACGGCGCGGGGCGAGGTCGGGTGCGGACAGGGTCGCGCCCGGTTGCCGCCGGTTGAGCGACCGGATCCCGGGTCCGGGGGCGCCGCGCGGGACGGAGGCCGGTGCGGCGCCGTCGCCCGGCCGGAAGGCCGGCGCGGGTTCCGCGGCAGGCGGCAGCGGGATGACCGGCGGCGCGGCCGCGGCGTTCTGCGCGCGGCGAGCACCGGCCTGGAACGCCTCCACGAACGCCTGATCCGACAGCGCGGCGCTGGTCACCGCCGGCGGGTGCGCTCCCGGCACGCGCCGGTGCGGCTCGGGCGCCGAGGAGTACGCCGGAGATTCGAGCGCCGGCGTCGCCGGGGCGTGCGGCCAGGACCCGGAGGGCTGCTCGCGAAACGTGACCGTCGGCGCCGGCGTGCTGGGGGGCGCCGGCAGGCTGCGGGCCTTCTCGAAGCCGTTCCAGGTGGTCGAGTGGTTCATCACCTCGGTGATCCGCGATATCGGGTCCGGTTCGGTGGGCGGCCGCCACTGCTCCGGACTCCGCGGCGCGGGCTCCGGCGCCGACCGGTACGGGGCCGGCAGGGTCGCGGCAGGCTGCGGGCCACCCCAGGACGACTGCGCCGGCTCGGCGGCGGACGGCGGCGGTGTCGCGGACGCGCTCACCGGCTGGCTGACCAGCAGTGCGCCGCTGATTCTCACGACGACGGTGACACCGCCACCCGGGGTGTGCTGGAGGGCGACGCCCAGTCCGTGGCGCCGGGCCAGGCGCCCGACCACGAACAGACCGAGGACCTGAGTCGGTACGAGGTCGAGCCGCTCCCGGCGGGCGATTCGGGTGTTCTCCTCGGCGAGCCGCTCGTCGGGCATCCCGATGCCGTGGTCGACCACGACGAGGTGCGCGCCGCCCGGCACGACCCGGGCGCTGACGGTGACCCGGGTGTGCGGCGGGGAGAAGTTGGTCGCGTTCTCGAGCAGTTCGCCGCACATCAGCACCAGGTCGCTGACGGCCGCGGGCGCCACTGCCAGATCGAGCGGAACGTCGAGGTCGACGCGGGTGTACTCCTCGATCTCGGCGAGGGCGAGACGCGCCACGTCGACCAGCCGAACCGGCGAGGGGTGGTTCTCCTCCCGCTCCGCTCCGGAGATCACGACGAGACTGTCGGCGCTGCGCCGCAGGCGGTTGGCGATGTGGTCAAGCCGGTACAGCTTGGCCAGGCGGTCCGGGCTGGTCTCTTCGTTCTCCAGCTCGTCGATCAGGTCGACCTGCCCGCCGACCAGGTTCTGGGTACGCCGTCCGATGTGGCCGAACATCTCCGCGACGTTGCGCCGGCTGAGCACTTGGCGTTCCACGAGCTTCGACGCGGTGGTCTGCACACGTTCGAAGGCGCGCGCCAGGTCACCGATCTCATCGTTGGAGTTCACCTCGAGCACCTCGAGGTGCACCGGATCGACCGTTTCACTGTCGTCGTCGGCGACCCGCCGCAGTTCCGTCTCGCCGGCCTCCGCCACCTGTTCGGCGGAGCGGCTGAGCCGGGTCAGCGGCACGGCCACGGCCCGGGCCACGAACGCCACCAGGATCAGCACCGCGAGCAGCACGAGCAGGGCGAAGCCGCCCACGCCGTACGCGAAGGTGAGCTGTTGCCGTCGCTGATCGGCGACCGACGAGGTGAGCTCCTCGACGATGTCCTTCTCGACGAAGGTGCCGAGAGCGCTGAACGACACCAGGGTGGTGAACAGGGTGCCGATCGGCCGCTTCGCCATCGCGCTGACCGGATCGGCCTCGAACTTGACGTCGAAGTCGATGCCGACGCGGCGCCGGAAGCCGTCCGCCACCAGGTCGTACTGGTCGCGCTGGCTCTGCGTGGCGAATTCGGAGAATCGTTCGAAGAAGGTGTTGTACTCGGCTCGTTCCTCGTGATATCGGCCGGGCAGGTCCCCTACTCCCTCCCCGGCCATGATGGCGAGCAGGGCGGTGCTCTCGGTGTTGGACTCGTCCATGCGCAGCAACGCGTCCAGCGCGATGAGGTGCCGGCCGGAGGCGAGAGTGGCGTCGGCCTGCTGCACGAGCTCGAGAGACTCGATCAGGCCGTCGAGCAGCGGCACGAAGTCGTCGACCACCTGCTCGGGCGTGACGGTCTTGGCCAGCACCCGGCGGCGCAGCGGGTTCATCAGCTGCGTGCGGTCGATCTCCTCGCGTACCCGGGGTGGCAGGCTGTCGCCGAGGTCCTGCAGCACGTCGGTCACCCGGTCGGTGACCGACGCGGTCTGCAGCAGGACGTCGTTCTGATCCACGACGCCGAGCAGGTAGCCGACCGAGAGCAGCCGCTCGCGCTGCAGATCCTGCAGGACCGCGCCGATCCGTCCGGCCACCGTGGCCGCGGCGTCGATGTCGGTCGCTTTCCGGGAGCTGGTGACCTGGTCACGGACCACGGGCAGGACGAGGACGAACATCGCCAGCAGCGGGATGGTCACCAGCAGCGTCAGCTTGCCACGGATGCGGAGCCTACTGAGGAACACCGAAACGCTCCCGCCGTCCGGAGTTCACGTCGGATCCGCCGTGCGGCCTGGAGTCGGGCCATTGCGACTGCGTCGGCCACGGGGTCGACGCAACGGCCACCGGTGCAGCCACTCGCTGATGGGCCGGAGCCGGCGGAGGTGTCTGCTTCGGGTCCTCGTCGTCCGCCGCCGTGTCCGGGCGCCGCCGGCTCGCCAGGCCCGCCGCGACCGGCGCGAGCGCCAGCAGCACAGCCACCGCGAGCACCCCGGTCGCCAGCAGGCGGCGCTGGCTGAGCGACGAGAGCCGGTCCTGCAGCGCGACGTCGATCTGGGCGAGGAGAGCCTCCGAGAGTTCGGCCGCGGCGTCCTGCGCCTCGTCGCGGGCGCTGACGACCTGTGCCGCGTCGACGCGGCCCTTGCCGTCCAGCATCGGCGTCATCAACGGCACCAGCTTCTCGACCGATCGGTTGAAGCGGTCGAACTTGCTCAGCAGGTCGCCGCCGAGGCTTCGGCTGCCGGAGCCTTCCACCGCGAGCCGCGCGTTGTCGTAGAGGTCCTGCGCGTTGCTGACCAGTTCGGAGCGCGCGACGCTGATGTCGACCACGGCTTGGGCCTTGCCCGCGGCTGACGACCCGGCCGCGTTCACCAGGAGATCCGTGTAGCGGGTGGCCGCGACGACGGCCGCCGGAAGCTCCTGGGTCGCGCCGTCCCCCAGGTAGTACGTCTCCGCCTCCGGGTCGCGGATCAGCTTGGAGTTGTTGCGGACCTTGTCAATCAGCGCGAGCAGCAGGTCGCCGGCGTCGCCGTACGCGGCGGTGACCGTCTGGTGGGTGCCCCGGGCGGGCAGAGCTTCGATCTTCTTCCGCAGCTCGGTCCATCGCTCCTGGGTGCGGAGTTCCTCGCCGAGCTCCTTGTCGACGGCGGAGACGGCGTCGACCGCACGGGCCACCGGCTCGGCCGGCGCCGCGTCGCCGTTGACCGCGATCGATTCCGCGTTCGTCAAGGCGATCTCGAGCTGTACCAGCGGCTTGAGGTACCTGACGCCGTGACGCTCCAGCTCGGCGAACGAGGATTGCTCCCCGACCGACTGCCACACCATGGAGTACAGCACCGTCATTGACGCGATCAGGGCAAGTGACAACAGCGTCCGCGCTACGCCGCCGAACGGCCGCACACGCCGACGCTCCCTTGCAGTCATCATCGTTCACCCTCTGGACAGCGTGGAACACAAGCGTCCGCGCTGCCCTCGAAACGCTCTGACCTGGGAAACCGCCACAGGCTGAATTGATCAAGGGGGAAGATACCGGCGTGACGTCACTCGGATCGACGGCGACTTGACCGACGATTGCGGCGTACCGGTTGGACGATCGCGCGTACCAGTTGAGACTGCCGGGGCTTAAGTCACCTGTGCGGGTGGGACACCTTGCCAGGTGATCATAGAGGTCTTAACATCGCGCTCCCGGTGAGATCGGCCGGCCGGGGCCGCGCCGGCCGATCTCACCGAGGCCGGCCTATTCGAGCCGGGCGGCAGCCCGGTCGGGGGGCCAGACCGTCACCCACTCGCCGTTCTGAATCTGCTTGAGCATCTGCGTGGTGGACCAGAAGTTGTGGTCCTTGGCGCGGAAGGTGAGGTGACCGCTGAACGTGGTGTCAGCGCCGTCGTCGTGCAGAGCGGAGCAGATCTTGCCCTGGTCGGTGCTGTTCGCCATACCGACCCCGTCGGCGAGGATCTCCCACGCGTTCCAGGACGCCGCCGCCTGGGATTCGAACACGGTGTACGGCAGTTCGGCCGCCTTCGCCCGCGCGGTGAACTCGGCGGTGATCTCGGCCGCCTCCGGGGGCAGCTGGTCCAGCGTCGGTTTGTTGGGCTCGAACATCGAGATCGAGAGGACGCCCTCCGCCTGCTCGCCCAGCGCCAGCAGCGGTCCGGGCGCGGGGAACAGGGAGAACATCCTCTTCGGCTGATACTTCAGCTTCTTCATCGCCTTCATGATGTTGACCAGGTCGACCCCGAGACCGTTGTCGATGATCAGATCCGGATCGGCGTCACGCAACTGGGCGGCGATCGGGGCCCAGTCCGTGGTGGTCGGCGGGTAGTGCACGTCCACCACGACCTTCAGGCCGCGTTCCTTGGCGATGCTGAGGGTCCCGGACTTGTCCTTGCCGAGCCCGTCGGAGACGAACGCCGCCGAACCGCTCTCGTTGGTCAGCACCGCGATCCGCTTGGGGGGCGTGGGCAGCGAGGCGACCGCGTCGAACAACTGGTTCGGGATGAACGAGTTGGGCGTGGCGCCGATCGACCAGGCCGGGAACTGGCATCCGTAGGTGAGCATCGGCGCCAGCACCGCGGTGTGCTGGGGCAACACCCACTCGTGTCGCTCGGCCACCGCCATCGCGGCCATGATGTTCGGAGTGGCGTACGGGCCCATCAGCAGGTCGACCTTCTCCTGCTTGATCAGCTGTTCGTAGAGCCGGCCGGTCCGGGCCGGGTCGGACTGGTCGTCCAGCACCTTCCACTGGACCTTCCGCCCGAGAAGCCCTCCGCCCGCGTTCAGCCGTGCGACGAACTCCTCACCCGCGATCTTGTGGAGCTGAGCGGTGGCGGCGAACGCACCGGTCAGCGAGAGGGTGGATCCGACCACGATCGGCTTTTCAACCTCGGTCTTCTCGTCGGATTCGCTGCATCCGCCCACGGTGACCGTCAGGGCGACAACGGCCGCGAAGGCAGTCAGCACGCGCCTGCGCATATCTTTCTCTCTCTCTTCGCGTGTGTCGGCACACGCGCTCGGGGTCAGACACGATCGCGCCGACGACCACGATCAGCGGCGAGCGAATCCTGAGGTCGCTCGGCGGGCACGGCACGAGCCGCCTCCCGGGCGGCTGTTGCGGCGCGGGCGCGAATCCGGGCAGGCTCCGGGCCATGGGACCGCATCATCACCGACGCGTTCCGGGCAACCGGCACGGCCCCGGCGTCAAGGCGCCGAACGGGCGTCCCCGCAGTCATCATCGCTCACCTCTGGACAACCCGGGACGAATCGCCCGTGGCGCCGTCGAACCGCTCTGACCTAGGAACCATCACAGTCGGTCGGGTGGAACATACCGGGACGGCGTCGCATGGAGTCATGGCGATTCGACCGGCTGTCACGTCGCACCGGTTAGGACTGGCCGACGTTCAGACGGCAAATCCGGGCCGGCCAACCGTCATGTGATCATGCCCGTCGTACCGTTGCGGATCGAGCTGCCGGCATGCCGTCGCCTCCGGCCTCGCGGGAGGCAGGCATCCCACCGGGAACGGCCGCCACTACAGTGACATCGCGGTATGTCAACGGCGCATGGAGGTAAACGGATGCTCGGCAAGGACGACATGCTGGCCGATGTGATCACCGCGCTGAGCCGGGCCGAAACCCTGGAAGAGGTGCAGCAACTCGTGCGCGCCAACGCCCGGGCACTGGCTGACGCCCAAGGCGCCACCGTCGTGCTGCGCGACGGCGATCAGTGTTTCTACGCCGACGAGGACGCGATCAGTCCACTCTGGAAAGGCCAGCGTTTCCCGATCACCGACTGCATCAGCGGATGGGCGATGCTGCAGCGCACACCGGCGGTCATCCCCGACATCCGCATCGACGAACGGGTGCCGCAGCACGCCTACCGGCCCACATTCGTACGCGCGCTGGCAATGATCCCGATCCGGGTGACCGACCCGCTCGGGGCGATCGGCGCCTACTGGGCGACGACCCACCAAGCCACCGAGGCGCAGGTGAACCGGTTGACCGCGCTAGCCGAGGCGGCCGGCTCCGCACTGGAACGCATCACGCCGGCCGGTGACGTCGCCACCGTTCCGCGTTCGGTACCCGGGCGCTGACGAGATCTCCCGCCCGGCCTGACGCCCATCGACGGTAGTATTTCCCATCTCTTGATCTTCAACAGAGAGTAAGACCACATGCGACGGAAGATTCCGGCCGGCGTCCTGACGGCGCTGGTCCTCTTGATCCCCGCGACGCCGGCGGTGGCGGCACGAGCCGAGACGCCCGGGCTCGACGCGGCCTGCCAGACGGTCGAGCGCAAGCTCTACACGGACATCCGCGAACTGGTCACCATCGACCTGGACACCGCCACCGATGTGGAGATCCGCGTCGTCGCCAACCAGATCCTGGCCGCGGCCAAGGCCAACTCGCTGCCCGTCCTGCCTGGCGAGATGCAGGAGCGGCTGGACGGCACCGCGGACGACCTGCGGGCCTTCCTCAAGAAGGGCATGCTGCTCGCCTGGACGGCGGATCTGCGGATCTCGGCCACCAGGACGTTGACCGGCGCCGGCGCCAACCTGAAGGCGGCCGCGCAGAAGGTGCTCGACGACGGAACCGTCGATGCCTTTCTGCTTTACCTGAACGAAGGCCTGTACGCGGCACGTGCACTCGACTGCGCGTCCCAGCCCACACCGACGGCGAGCGCCACACCGAGCGCCACATCCACCGCACCTGTTCCTACCGCCTCCGCCAGCACCGCCACCCCCGCCCCCGGCAGCGAGGGTGGCGGGCTGCCCGTGACCGGTGCCGACGTCGGGACCGTGGCCGGTGCCGGTGGCGCGCTCCTGCTCCTCGGCGGCGCCGCCTACCTGATCGGACGCCGCCGCCGTTCTCGCTTCGTGCCGTAGCCCGCCCGACCGTTGCGGTGAGGCCCTGAACGTCTGCTGACCGGCAACCGCCCGACCACGCAACGCGCCTTCCCGTCAGAAACCGGAAGAGGCGCGTTGTGTGGGCAGGGCGCCATTCCGCAGCGCCTTACGATCCGTGCCGACCGTCACCGAAACAGCACATGATCCCGCCTTGCGCCGGGGTGGGGCACATACCTCTCAAACCACACCATGCGAGCGTGGCGTAGCGGTGGCCGCCCCACCTTTGAGACGATCTTGGCGTCCGGAGAAGGCATCACCGGAACACCGGAGGGAGCGATGCACCCCAGAGCGCAGGAGACCGAGATCAGGTCGGTGACCGAGGCCGACGGGACGTACAACGGCCATCCGGGCACGCCGTGACGGGCGCCGACGCGGGTCGTCAACCTCCTGATCGGCCGCCACAGGTTCGCGGGGACGACCCGATCTCCGTCAGCGGGACTGCCGCTCCACGTCCCCGGCCATCGCTCGCAGGGTCGCCCCGAAGCCGACACGTCCGGCGAAGGACAGCAACGGCCCGGCGAATCGTGTGACGCGATGAGGCGTCACGGTCACGTCCTCGTCCCAGTCGACTCGGCACCGGCCGGAGTCCAACGGCACCACCGAGAACCCGGCCCGGCCGAGCACCACCCGGCCCCGCTTCACCACCTCGCAGCGGCCCGGTTCATCGCCCGGGTCGTTCCCACCCGGCGGCCGCCACAGTTCCACCGTCATCGGGTCGTCGAACGCGAGCCAACCGATCCCCGTCCGGGCGACGAACTCCGCACCGACCCCGTCAGGCCGGGATGTCGTCACCCGTACGGCCGTCAACGGCGCCCAGTCACCGTGCCGCCGCCAGTCCACCATCACGGCCCAGACCGAAGTGGCGGGCGCATGCACCACCTGGGTGACGGTGAACCGGGCCATACGGCGACTCCTGTACTCGGATGAGGCTCGACCGACACCAGCAAAACACGCGATCACCACAGGCGGGTCCCGCTCGCGCCAGATCCGTTCCCACCGACCGTACGTTCAGCGAACCGGAGATCCCGCCGGCACGGGCGGCGACGGGGAGATTCCCGGCCGCCGGGCCGCGGCCGGATTCCGGGGCAGTGTGTCAAGCCCGGCCGGGAGCGCGTTCGGCTGACGCTGAACGGCTTTCCCGGTTCGCGTCAGCACTGACCGCCGCGATAGTTCTTGAAGTCGAAAAATCCCAGACCGGAGAAAGTCGATCCATTCTTGATCTCCGGCAAGCTCCATGCGTGGTTGGTGTAGTCATCGAACGCCACGCCCCCGGCGGAAAGAAGCAACTCCAGCAGTTGCCGGACATCAGCCGTTCCGTCGATGCGCCCAGAGATGTCGATCTGCACTGCCCAGTGCGGGCGACGGCCCGCGGCAGCATCGAGCACCGCCAGCGCCTCCGGCTCCCAGTCGACGTAGAGGGTCCCGTTGCCCTCATCCTCGATATCGATGTACAGGGCACCGTTCATCACCCACGGACGGCTCCGCTCCGGCAGGTGTTCCGTGAGCAATTCGATGGCCTTCTCCCGACTTGACGCCGGGAACGCGAAAACCGTACGCATCGCAGGATTGTAGCGTTGGAGGTCGATGACGTATGCCGCCGAACAGAGTGATCGATCGGTGAGATATCGAGCGAGGCGTTCGGCGTTGAGTCTCCGCATCGCTTCGTCGACCGCCTCCGGGTCGGTGCGGTCGACACCCCGGGCCGCCGGCTCCGCGGCGATCTGCTCGGCCGGACCCCAGCCTTGTGATGCCGGCATCGCGACCGGGCCGGCGCCCGCAACTCGATCAGGTCCTCGTCATCGTGACGGGGCCAGGTGTCTTACCATTTCAGGAAATGCCGGACGGCCCGGCGACACCGAACAGAAACTGTCACACCCTTCGTCTAGTTTCGGCGCATGTTCCTCAAGCGAAACGGCAGCCCACGGTTGGAGACCGACCCGACCGACGGGAAGTGGCGTTCAGTGCAGGATCTGCTCTGGGTGAGCCGGTCCCCCGTCGAGTCCGGCTGGTGGAGCACCGTGCATGCGCAGTACGCCCGGACCGGCTTGTGGCCGCTGTTCCTGAACAGCCTGACGTCCCAGACACCGCTGCGCCCCTGGGAGAGCGACGAACTCGATCGCCGTCGGGCCGGCAGCGATCCCGGCGACCACGATCCCGCCGCGCTGATCCGAGAGTGGTTCGAGGGCCAGGTGCCGCCCGACGAGGAACTCGAGGAGATGGGTGAGATCATCGCGCCGTTCCTCGACGGTTGGCCGGGTTTGGCCCCACCCGGCGAGGGACCCGACCCGGACGAGCACGCCGCCGAGCTGGCCGAGTTGCTGGTCGACTTCGACCGAGTCACCGACGCCCGGCTCGGTCTGGTCCGATGCGCACGTGCCGCCGACATTCCGGCACTGATCGGCTGGGCCGGTCCGGTGAATCATGAAAGCGACACCGCGAGGATCTCAGCGGTACTGCGGAGCTGGGAGGACCGGTTCGGCGCCCGGCTGATCACACTCGGCTTCGACACCATGATCCTCAGCGTGGCCGCCCCGCCGCTGGATCTGAACCATGCTCTTCTGGTCGCGGCCGAGCATCTGGCCTTCTGCCCGGACAACATCACCCAGGGCACCGCATCCTTGCAGGAGTATGCGGCCGAGCTGGTCGATGCCGCACAGTGGGAATTCTGGTGGGATTGACCAGGGCCCGGCTCAGTCCAGCCGTGCCCGGTCGAACCGGTCGATCAGGCTCGGCTTCCGGGCATGACGCTCCCGCAGCCGGGCCATCTGCTCCGCGAACTCGAAGATCCCACCCTCCCGCACCGCCAGCGCCTGAAGATCCAAAAGCAGGATCACCGCCGTGTCGTAATCCTTCGGGCGCTTCGTCGCGATCAACTCGTCCACCTGGTTCCAAGTACGGACCGGGTTGCGTGCCAGCTCGTCCAAGCGCTGCTCGCGAGCCGCAGCGGCCGCTTCCTCACCACGCTGACGATCGGCCTCCTCCTGTTCCCGGATCTGCTGCTGCCGTACCGCCCAGCGTTCCTCAGCGGCAGCGAGCAGCTCCCCGGCGGTCCGCCGCTCGCCGGCAGGCGACTCCTCCGCAACACCATGAAATCGCCGCAGCAACTCCGACCGCAGCAACCCGGCATCACCGCGCAGCACCCGCAGCACCACCTCGTCCTTGTCCGCCACCGGCAGACCCTTCACCCAGCGGCGCAACACGTCGGAGGAAGGCTCCTTCTCGGTCAGCGGCCGGCTCGCCGCTGCCGCCACGTCCAGCAGATCAGGGTCCAGGCGAAGAAAGTCGGCCAAAGCCCGCAACGGCCCGCTCAGCCTCGCCAGCCCGGCCGGGACCGGCGGCTCCAGCTCGTCATCGTCCAACTCCCGGCTCTGCACACACAGCAGCCAGGCCAGATACAGCAGCCGCCGATCACCGCCGGCCAACTCCGCCCGGGCCGGGACGATCGCCGCGAGCCGACTCTCCTCGTCCCACCATTCCTCGTCACCGTCCTCGTCCTCACTACGAAGATCGAGAATCACATGGGTACGGGTAGCCCAGCAGCCGGCCGACTCCCCGGCACAGAACGCCTCCGCCGTCTCCGGAGCCAGTACCGCCCGGGGCAACCGCAGCATGATCCGCCGTGTGCCCCAGTTCGCCAGATACAGATGCGCGTCGAAGTACCGCTCCATCCACTTGGCCGGATCAGCCTTGAGATCGCCCCACTGATAGTCGTTGACGAAACCCGACGACGTGATCCGCCCCCGCGACGACACCGCCCGCAACTCACTCTGCTGCTTCGCCGACAACGCCCGATCAAGCGCTACGAACTCGTAGTACTGATACTCGCTCACCGGGCACCCACCCACCGCCGGTACGCCCCGATCCACTGCGCACCGTCAGGTGCGGGATCGGGCAAGGGAAGGTCCAGAACCCCGATCGCCACGACCCCCGACGAGTGCCGATCCACCTTCCGGATTACCACCGGCAGCCCGAGAACCTCAGTCTCGAACGGCACGGCCAGGTCGCCCCCGATCATGGCGAAGAAGCCACTGAGCTGCTCATGCTCGTCGTAGCAGTCCACGACCGCCTCGGCGGCCAAGGCATCGAACTCGGAATCACTGAGCGAAGACACCCGGGCAGGATAGAGAACCGCCTCCGGCGACCCTGCTGAGGCCAACCGGCGCATCTCCACAGTGATCCTTGCCGGAAGGCTGGGCAGGTGACCGGCATGCAACGGATTCACTGGGAGGGGTAGTGCTGGAGATCGAGCGGTTCGACCTCGACGAGATCGCGTTCGCGCTTTCGGACCAGAACCTCGACGACGAGCACCGGCATCTGATCGACCCGGCCACCGGAAAGATCGTCCTGTGGACCCGCGAGGGTGGCGTCGACGGCACGAATCCCGTCGACCTCGACGATCTGGATCTTCAGGTGATCCGGCCCCTGCCGTCGTACGTTGGTACCAGGACATGGAGGACTTCATCGACCTCGTCAGCGACGATCGGGCATCCCGCCGGCTCGCCCGTGCGATCGACGGGCGCGGCGCGTTCCGCCGGTTCAAGAACGAACTGAACGAGGAATACCCCCACCTCCTGCAACCCTGGTACGACTTCCGCGACACCCGGGCCGTCCGCCGGGCCGTCGAGTGGCTGCTCGACGAATCGCTGATCAACGACGCCGCCGCGGACCGCTTCCTCGCCGAGCATCCCGACCCGCCAGTGCCCTGACTCCACTGTTGCTCCGGCTCACGTCCATCGTCCGGGGTCCCCGTTTCGGCGGGCGTCGCGATGCGGCCGGCGTTCGCGGGATGGAGTCGCAGCCATTCCCGGTGAGTGCCCTGTCGACGTCTCCGGTGTTGCGCACCTGGCCCGCGGCTGCCTGATGGCCGAGCAGCCCGGCGCGCTGGGGGTGGGTAGGCCGTCCAGGTCGGCCGGTGACGGCGGGCGAACGCCACCGTGACCCGCCGGAAGCTACACGATCACCGAGGCAGGCTGGGTCTGCTTCTCCCACTCGCCGACGGCTTCGGCGACCGTCACCTGATACGCGGCCGATGGCGCCGTACGGCACCATCGGCACGTCCCTCACACGGAATAATCGATGGAACGGCGCGACCACCGACACCAGGAAGGCACGACGTGGAGTTCAAGGACACGAACCGGCGCGACGAACGGTTCGCCCGTCAGACCGAGCGCATCCACGCCGAACTGCGTGCCAGCGGCCTGCCCCTCTACACCCTCACCCAAGGGTCGCGGCCCGCCCAGGAACACTTCGGGGGACTGGAAACCTTCGACGGCACGGTCACCGCCGTACACCTGGTGTATCCCACACCCGACGGCCCGTGGGCCGACGTGGAGACGGCCCGCTGGACCGATCTGCCGATCGGCCCCGTTCCCCTTCGCGAGGCTCTGGAACACCATGTTCGCCGCGCCGGGGACCGCCTCTCCGCGTTGACCTGGGACGAGAGCCCGGCCACCCTGCTGGTCGACGGCCACCGCGTCGACGCCCGACAGCTCCGCGCAGGTCACCGCTGGTGGGTATTGCGAGGCGAGCGCTCCGGCATCGAGATCACCGTCGTCGGCAGGGACTGGCAACCGGAATCGTGCGCCGTCGAGACAGTCGCCGATCCCGTGCCCATCCTCGACCGCCTTCGCGGCAGCCACTCCGCCCACCGAGCCGCCCCACCGGCTCGCGAGGCGGAACCTCTCCCCGCCGGCCTGCGCCGCGAACCTCACCGGGCCCTGGCCGACGCGGTCTTACGCAACGCAGCCGCGCAGGCCGCCTGGCAGGCCGACGGCGGTCCCGCACCCGAACTGCCCGCCTGGTGGTCCGCACTCTGGCAGGCCGCGGTGCAGCGCCAGATGCAACTGAGCGGCCGGGATGAGGCCGAAGCCGCCGAAGCCGTCCGCGCCATGACATCCGAGTTGGCCAGCCTCTTCCACGAGTACGAATGGTTCCGCACCGACGAGGAGCTTCGCGGCCGAGCCGTCACCGAAATCCTGTTCTACAGCACCGGCCTGGAGACCGATGTCCGCAGTCGGCCGGCCCAGGACGAATGGCGGCGCGCCACCGCGATCGACGCCGAACCCCGCACTCGGGCAGCCGCCAACGACCGATGGCGCGCCGCCTGGCAGAACTGGGCATCAGCCTGCCGATGAAGTCGTCCCGAACGCGATACCCCGCGCGAACGACGGCCGACCCGGCAGATCAACATGGGCCGGACGTTGCACCATGCGAACCATACAACGGCCGTCCCCGGTAATCCGCTTCCTGGACGTTTGACCATTTCACGGCGCCAATAGCAGCGTCGAGAAGCGATAGCCGCAGATGTCTGAGCCGCCAGATCACACCCGGCGTACGACCAATCCTGGTTTCACCTCGGCCGCGGCGCCCAGGTGCATGATGTCGTCCGGATCGCTGGTGAACACGACCGCCCCGTGCGCCAGTGCCACCGTCACCACCATGGCGTCGACGACGTCACGAGTCCCCGCCTTGCCGCACAGCACGCCAGCCGAAGGACTGAAGAAGACCTGGCCGCCGCAGCAGCATCGGCACCCGCCTTACGGCAGGTGGTCGCTTTGAGCCACTGGTTCGGCCCCGGCCGCAAACTGACCCAGACCGGCCAGTCGACCATGGCCGACGCCCGACACCTGGTCGGTCTTCTGGAAACCGGAGACGAGATCGACCCGGTGATCGGACCCGGATGTTCCGCACCCGCAGCAGCGCCGAACTTCCCCGCCTGGCGATCGTGGGCGCCTGGGCCAAGGCGGTCGGGCTTCTCCGAGTCGTGCACGGCCGGTTGGTACCGGTGAAGAAGGGTACGAGGGCACACCACCGCCGCCTGGGACGTAGGTCCTGATCACCGTCGAGCCCTGTCTGTCAGGGTGAGTTGAGGCTCCGGTTCCTTGGTGGGCGAAGCGGAGAGGGCCGGCGGCCGGCCGCCCAGGAAACGCGGCGCCCACCAGGCGGCCCGCCCGAGGACCGTCATCGTCGCCGGCACCAGCAGCATCCGAACGATCACCGCATCGATCGCGACGGCCAGCACCAGGCCCAGACCGACCTCCTTGATCGGCGCGAAGCCCCCGGTCATGAAGCCGGCGAAGGTGACCGCCAGGAGCAGGGCAGCCGCCGTCACGATGCCCCCGCTGCGCTGGAGACCCTCTCGAACGGACTGGTCCGGGGCGGCACCGGCGAGCCGGCGCTCACGGATCCGGGAGAGCACGAAGACCTCGTAGTCGGTGGAGAGACCGAACGCGATCGCCGCGACCACGACCGGCACGGTCAGGTCGATCCCGTCCATGCGCTCCCCGCCGAGTAGTCCGACCAGGTGCCCCTCCTGGAACACCCAGACCACCACGCCGAGCGACGCGACCAGGCTCAGCAGGTTGGTGATCAGTGCCTTGAGCGGGATCAGCACCGACCTGGTGAAGGCCAGCAGCAGGATGAAGGTGGCCAGCAGCACGATCCCGGCGGTGATCGGGAGACGCTCCTTGAGCTGCTGCTCGTAGTCGGCCAGGCGGGCCGCGTCACCGGTGACCTGCACCGTGAACGGCGCCTCCAGGTCACGGAGAGCACGTACCGCGCCCGCGGTCTCCGGGCTGCTCGTCGGCTCGTCCGGGGTGGCCTGTAGGACGGTCAGACCGCCTCCGCTACGGCCGGGGTCGACCACCGACACTCCGGGGACCTCGGCGGCACGCCGCTGGAAGTCGGCGAGCTCCGGGCTGTCCGGGTTGGTGTGCGCGACGATGGTGATCGCGCTCGGTCCGGCCAGGGCCGGAAAGTGCTCCCGCAGCTCCTCGGTGAGCCGGCGGGTGGCGCTGTCGGCCGGCAGCGACTTCGGGTTGCTGGTGTCGAGCCGCAGGTCGGTCACCGACAGTCCGGCGACGACCAGGCCGATCAGCACCGCGAAGAGCGTGAGCGCCGGCATCTTCTGCACCCCGGCGGCCACCGCGGCGAAGGCCCGCCCGCGTTCGCCCCGTCCGCGGGCCGGCTTGATCCGGTGGCGCAGCAGTTGGAGCAGCGCCGGCAGCAGGGTGATCGCGGCGAGCATGTCGATGAGCACCACCGCGGCGCCGGCCACGCCGATCGACCGCAGGAACGGATCGGCGAAGGCAACGAGGCTGGCCAGGCTGACCGCGACGGTCAGACCGGAGAAGAGGATGGTACGGCCGGCCCGTTCAGCCGCCACGGCCAGCGCCTCCGACGGATCCGCGATGACCGCACGCTCCTCCCGGAAGCGGCTGACCATCAGCAGCGCGTAGTCCACGCCGAGGCCGATGGCGAGCATCGTGGTGACCTGGATCGAGTAGATCGAGACGTCGGTGAAGAAGCTCATCACCAGCAGCGCGCTGAACGTCCCGCCGACACCGACCACGGCGATCAGCAGGGGCAGCCCGGCGGCGATCAGCGACATGAAGACGAGCAGCAGCAGGAGCAGCAGAAGTGGCGCGGAGATGATCTCGGCACGGCGGGTGTCCGAGGTGGCCTGGTTGTTGAACTCGCGGTCGGTGAGCGGACCGCCCGAGGCCACCACGGTCGCGCCGTCGATGTCGGTGAGGCGCTGCTGCACCCGGTCGGCCAGCAAGTCGCCCTGGTGCGCGAGCTCCACGTTGATCAGGACGGCCTTGCCGTCGGCGGCGACCGGCGCCTGCTCACCGAACGGGTCGCTGACAGCCAGGACCCCGTCGATGCCGCGCAGGTCGGAGACCGCGGTGGAGACGGCGGTACGGAAAGCGGGGTCGTCGGTCGAGGCACCGGAGACCACCGCGTTGATCACGGGTGGCGCGAGGTCGGCGTCGCCCATCGCCTCGGCGCCCTGCTGCGACTCGCTGCCGGCGACGGCACCGACGGTCGTGGTCATCCGGGCGAAGACGCCGTTGCCGACGGTGAAGCCGGCGGCCGCAATCACCAGCCAGATGACGAGCACGACGGCGGGGTGCCGGCGCGCGGAACGGGTGATGGCACGGATCATCACGGGACTCCTCAGGCCAGAAGATCGATACCGCTTCAGCCTGGTCATCCGGGTCGTCGAGCGGATCGCCGACGAGAGCGAGATCTGCTCTCCCCCGCGCGGGTGAGAACCGGTCAGTCCGGTTCGTCGCCGGGGCTGACCAGTCCGGCCTCGTACGAGAAGATCACTGCCTGCACCCGGTCCCGCAGGCCGAGCTTCGTGAGCACGTTGCTCACGTGGGTCTTGACGGTGTGATCGCTGACCGACAGCCGGGTGGCGATCTCGGCGTTGGACAGTCCCCGCGCGACCAGCCGCAACGTCTCCTGTTCCCGGTTGGTCAGCTCGTCCAGCAGGGCCGGCGGACGGGTCGCCGCCCGGGGCCGGCGGACCAGGTCGGCGATCACCCGGCGGGTCACCGTCGGGGCGAGCAGCGCCTCACCCTTGGCGACGACCCGGACCGCGTCGACCAGCTCGGCCCGGCGCATGGTCTTGAGGAGGAACCCGTTGGCACCGGCCCGCAGCGCGTCATGCACGTGTTCGTCGAGGTCGAAGGTGGTCAGGATGAGCACCCGGGCGCCGGTGGTCTCGCAGATCCGGCGGGTGGCCTCGATGCCGTCGATCGGGCCGGGCATCCGGATGTCCATGACCACCACGTCGGGCTGTGTCCCGGCGACCACCCGGACCGCGTCGAGGCCGTCGGCCGCCTCACCGACGACGGTCATGTCCGGCTCGGCGTCGAGGATCATCATGAATCCCCCACGCACCAGATCCTGGTCGTCGACGACCACGATGCGCAACATCTCCGACGGCACTCCCCGGTCGTCCACGGCTCACTCCGCGGGCAGGACGGCGTTGACGACGAAGCCGCCGCCGCCGGGCCCCGACCCGATGTTCAGCTCGCCACCACACGCGGTGACCCGTTCCCGCATGCCCATCATCCCGTAGCCCCCGCCGATGTTCATCGCGCCGACCCCGTCGTCGGTCACCGTGACCTCGACCGCGCTCGCGCTGAACTCGATCAGCACGTCCACTCCGGATGCCCGTGCGTGCCGGATGGTGTTGGTCAGCGACTCCTGGACGACCCGGTAGACGGTGGCGTCCACGTCGGACGCCAGTGTCCGCCGGGGCCCGCGCCAGCGCAGCGCCACCTCCAGTCCGACACGCCGGGCCTCACCGAGCAGATCCTGGACGTCGGCCACCCCGTGCAGCGGGCGCGCCGGGCCGTCGGCGTCGGCTTCGCGGAGCGCTTTCAGCGAGCGGCGCAGCTGGGCGATCGCGGCTCTCCCGCTCTCCGCTATCACCTCGAAGGTCTTCTCCGCCCGGGCCGGATCGTTGCGGGTCACCACCGGCCCGGCCTCGGCCTGCACCACCATGACCGCGACCGTGTGCGCGACGATGTCGTGCACCTCGCGGGCGATCCGGTTGCGCTCCCGGGCCGCGGCGGCGACACGTTCCTCCTCCTCACGGGCGGCCCGTTCCTCCAGCATCGCCATCCGGTCCTGCCGTCCTCGGGCGCCCGCTCCCAGGCTGTACGCCGCCACGTAAGCCATGCCCACGTACCCGAAGGTGGCG
This sequence comes from Actinoplanes sp. NPDC049802, assembly GCF_040656595.1. Lineage (NCBI taxonomy): Bacteria > Bacillati > Actinomycetota > Actinomycetes > Micromonosporales > Micromonosporaceae > Actinoplanes > Actinoplanes sp. NPDC049802. The sequence goes on along the minus strand of NZ_JBFAMR010000044.1, from coordinate 24,222 downwards.
GGGTTCTCGCCCGGCACCACCAGCGAGACCACGACGGCCACGGACTGCACCACGATCGCGATCTGCCGCCAGGGCGAGGGACTGAGCAGCGCGAAGGTGTACGTCGCGACGAGCGGCCCGAACGGCAGCGGCGGCAGTTGGTGCGCCAGCCCCAGAACGCTGATCGCCAGACCCACCACGACCGTGGTGAGCAGCGGGTAGCGGCGGCGCCACAGTAGCGGCAGCGATCCGGCGGCCGCCACCAGCACGTGCCACCACTGGCCGTCGTCGGAGAGCAGCACCGGCAGGGCGGTTCCGGCGAACACCGCCGCCGCGATCACCGCGTCTACCCAGAGCGTGGCCTGGTTCGGCAGCCGGAGCGGCCGGGCCCACGGCCGGACGGCCGCCGGCAGGGCGGTGGGCAGCGGCACAAGCGGCTCCTCGGACGGCGATGCGGTACACAGTATGCCCGGTGCGGGGCGGCGCGCCGCCGCCTCAGGACACCGATCGGGTTCGATGTCCTGTTGAGGACATCGAGGTGGAGAGGGATGCGCCGGGACGGGTCCTCTCCCGCTCGACGGCTTCGTCGTCCCCGTCGTGCGACTCCGCACGGAGATCCTCCCCGTCGTGGAACTCGCTCATGAGTTCTCCCTTCGTTTCCTCTCCGCAGCGAGCCGGCCGTCGTACGCGGTCTGAGCGATCGGAATCGCCGTCCGATACCACCGGGTCCAGTCGCCGGCCTTGTTCCCCGCCACCAGCAGCACCGCCCGCGGCCAAAGGCCGAACACGAACATCACCCGGATCGCGACGGCCCGGCTTGTCCCCCGTGCGAGCTACCCGCAAGTGTCCACCGCACGGTGATGATCGTGCCGTCGCGAATCCATAGGTTTCTTCGTAGCCGCGGCGCTCCGGTCGCGGCCCGCGAAGGAGTCATCATGCGATTGGTCAAACAGCTTCTCGCCCTCGCCGCCGTCGCCGTCGTCGGCGGCCAGAGCGTCGCCGCCGTCGCGGATAGCTTCTTGCTCACCCTGGTGATCGGCTCTGTGACGGCCGTGCTGGGCGTGGTTGTCTACCGGTGGCTCGTGCGGCGTACCGAGCGCCGGGAGCCGACCGAGCTCGGCCTGGACGGCTGGGGCGGGAAGCTGGGCCGCGGGATGCTCATCGGCTTCGCCATGTTCGGGTCAGTCATCGCCAGCATCGCGTTCCTGGACGGATACCACGTCGAGGGCTGGGGATCGCCGACGGGAGCGCTGGGTCTGCTCGGGTTCATGGCGGCTGCCGCGGTCACCGAGGAACTGCTGTTCCGGGGGGTGCTGTTCCGGATCATCGAGGAACGTACAGGCACCTGGACAGCTCTCGCTCTGACCGGCGTGGTGTTCGGCGCGATGCACCTGGCGAACCCGGACGCCAGCCTGTGGGGAGCGATCGCCATCGCGATCGAGGCCGGCTTCATGCTGGCCGCCTGCTACGCCGCCACCCGGAACCTGTGGATCCCGATCGGCCTGCACTTCGGCTGGAACATCGCCGCCGGCGGCATCTTCAGTGTCGTGGTGTCGGGTAACGGCCAGTCGAAGGGGCTGCTGGAGGCCTCGACGTCGGGCCCGGTCGCGCTCAGCGGGGGCGCCTTCGGCCCGGAGGGCAGCCTGTACGCGGTGTCGGCCGGCGTGATGCTGACCGTGGTGTTCCTGTGGCTGGCCAAGCGCCGCGGGCACATCGTCGCGAGCCGTCGCCGCACGGCGCAGGCCCCGGCAACGGCTACAGTCACCCAGTGATCAAGCTCCGGAGACTCCCGGATCTGTGGCGGCAGTGGCCGTTCACGGTCCGGGATCTCCCGCTCGCCCTCGCCTTCGCCGTCGCGGCGGTGGTCCCGGCGCTGGAGCGGCGCGGTACACAGCTCGGCGATCTGCCGGACCGCCCGTATGATGCGCTGACCGTCGGTGTGATCCTCATGGAGTGCCTGCCGCTGGCCGTCCGCCGTCAGTGGCCGACCGTTTGCGTCGCGCTGGTGTCGCTCGGTTTCGCCGTCGATCAGCTCCGTAGTTACCACACCTTCGCGGGTACGGGACTGGCCGTTGCGCTCGTCAGTGCAGGCGCCCACATGGAACGGCGCCGCTGGGTCGCCGTGGTTCTGGCCTCGGCGGCATACCTGTCTCTGGCGATCTCCCTCGATCAGCTCGGCTCCAGTGAGGGCGTCGCCGGGTTCACCACCTTCTACCTGCTGTCGGCGTTCGCATGGGGCGTGGGAGCGTGGCTGCGCCAGAACCGGGCCGCCGAGTTGGAACGCCGTCGCCATGTCGAGAAGGCCGCCCGTACGGCGGAGCGCACGCGCATCGCCCGGGAGCTGCACGACGTCGTCACCCACCACGTGACCGCGATGGTCGTGCAAGCCGAGGCGGCGCGTTACCTGACCGGTGCCCCGGACAAGCTGGATCAGGCCTTGACCGCGATCACCGGCACCGGCCGCCGCGCCGTCGGCGACCTGCGGCAGTTGCTCGGCCTGCTCAACCCGGATTACAGCACAGGCGACCCGCGCACGCCCTCCGTCGGCGACCTGGACACCCTCGTCGACCAGACCCGGCAGGCCGGGCAGCCGGTCGAGTTCGTCCGCAAGGGCACGCCGGCGGCCGCCACCGGTAGCGCGGAGGCGACGGCGTACCGGGTGGTACAGGAGGCGCTGACGAACGCGATGAAGTACGCGCACGGCAGCCGGACCAGGGTTCACGTTCATCATGGGGAAGGGGAGACGACCGTGGAGATCAGCACCGACGGCCCCGGATCCGGTGGGGCATCCCCGGGCGGCAGCGGGCGCGGCCTCGCGGGGCTCCGCGAGCGGGTCACCGTCCTCGGTGGCGACTTCAGCGCGGGCACGCAGACCGGCGGTGGCTTCCTCGTACGGGCCCGCATCCCGGCCGGGAACCCGTCGTGACCGCGCCGATCCGGGTGCTGGTCTGCGACGATCAGGAGCTGATCCGCGCCGGCTTCGCAACGATCATCGACGCCCAGCCCGACATGGAGATTGTCGGCGAGTGCGGCGACGGGCAAGCGGCGGTCGGCCTGGCAGCCCGGCTCCGGCCGGATGTGGTGGTGATGGACGTCCGGATGCCGGTACTTGACGGCATCGAGGCGACCCGGCTGTTGGCCGGCGCCGGGGTCCCCGAGCCGGTGAAAGTCCTCGTTGTGACAACGTTCAACCTCGACGAGTACGTCTACGAGGCGCTGCGCGCTGGTGCCAGCGGCTTCCTGCTCAAGGACGCCCCACCGGCGCAGCTGCTCGGCGGCATCCGCACGGTCGCGACGGGCGCCGCGCTACTGGCCCCGGAGGTGACCCGGCAACTGGTGGGCAGGTACGCGGCACGCATCCGACCGGTCGACGGCGACCCTGACGGTGGCGCGCTGACCCCGCGCGAACTGGAGGTGCTCCGGCTCATTGCGGAAGGCCTGTCCAACAGTGAGATCGCCGCCGCCCTGGTGATCAGCCACGAGACGGTCAAGACGTACGTGTCGCGCATCCTCACCAAACTCGACCTGCGCGACCGGGTGCAGGCCGTGGTGTACGCGTACCGCCGGGGTCTGGCGACCTGAGCGATCCGCGACCGATCAAGCGCCACGAAATCGGCACATTGGTACCCGACAGCACCGACCACCCGGCTGTGGTTCGCATTCAAGATCAGCGTGGGCCGGACGTTGCACCACGCGAACCACCCGATCATCGTCACCGGCGTTCCACTGCCGGGACGTTTGGCCATTCAAGGGGTATTCTGCCGGCCCGTTAGCCTGATTTGCACCCGCCTTCAGCCGCCTCGGACGGCTGCGCTACCAGGCCGGAAGGCCGAGATGGCGTTGTACTTCAGCCGCGAATCCGGGCACGCCGGCGCGCTGCAGAAGGACGAGGACTTCCGGCACGGACCCGCACCCATCGACGCCCCGGCACGTTGGATTCGGCTCCAGCCCGATACGAAGATCCATGACCACATGGGTACGGGTCACCCAGAGCCGCTTCCGGCAAGGCTGCCGATGCGACGGAGGAACCGTCGCCACCCACCGCGACAACTCGACAGCGCGTCGAGCCTCGGCATCCGCCCGTGGCGCGTACGAATCCAGCCGCCCTGAGCAGCATCGACATCGCTCGCCCATGATCGGCAAGCGGCCCCGGACACTATGCTGGCCGGATGGCTCGCCGTGCGCTCTTCCTCGTGGGCTCAGTCGCATTCTCGATCATTGGCGCATTTCTGACCTGGCACGGCGCTCTCAGCCTGCTCGCACAGGTACCAGCGGTGGGAGACGCCGGCATGCTCACCGTGTCGCACTGCGGGAAGGTTTCCCGCGGCGGTCTCGCCTGCAATGGCGTGTTCACCACCTCGGACGGAGTTACCCGCACAGTGAGCGTCCAGGGCACCGACCAAGTCGGCACGACCGTCGAGGCAACGATGTTTCCCTGGGACGACAGCCGCGCGTATGCCCGGGGAGCGGTGCTCGGTGCGGCAGGGGCCACGGTCTTCGGCGGCACGGTACTCGGCATGGGTGTGATGGGCACGATCCTCGCGGCGCGTAAGGACCGCCGGTTGAGCGCCTGAAACACACCCGACGAGAGCAATCGATCTTCGTGTGGAAGGTCTGGGCTCCGGCAGCTCCTTCTCATCTCATCCCGCCTATCTGCCGCTCGCGAGCGGCGTCTCCAGCCACCCGGAACACCAGAGCGCCGACGCCAACCGTCGGGTTCAGGAGAGCATGAACGCAAGGCCGGTACGGTGGGCGCGGGTGTCCGTCGACTCATGCCGTGATCTGCCTCGAGCGGCGACCCTGGCCGCCATCATGGGACTCCCCACACACCACAATCCGTACATCGCCACGATGCCCGGCCTGGAGATGGTGGCCGACGTCTATACGACCCGCTGCGTCGTTCACCATCAATCTACGGAACGTGCAGGTCACAGCAAGCCAAGACAAGCCGTACATCGGCATCTCGACGGCCTGCACGGCTGTCTCGAACGTCACCTGCTCCGGCGCCACGGACATCGAACAGGACGTCGACGATTGGCAGGACAACGCGGACACCGTTTACACGGTGAACGTGACGTCACCGGTATCGCACCGTATTTCATCACTCACACGCAGGTCATGACGCATCTCGAGTTCGGTATCAGGGAAGGCAGGACAGCTCCGGGCGGGGGGGGGCGAATTCTCACGTTCCGATATTTGTTTTGACTCGGCAAAGGGCGCTATTGGGTATGCTGCACACCATGGCCCCGTCTTCCCTAACAACATTCCGAAGCTGGAGTTGAGTGCCGCTCCTGGTACCAGGGCTCTTGCGTTCTCGCGAGGCGGTGAGCTGAGCTGGGATTTCGTGGTGTGAGTGGCCTCTGTGGAGGCAGTGGAAGCGGGTGAAGCCCTCAAGGTGATCATGGAGTTCTTGACGCTGCACGACCACCGAGGAACTCCACCCGCCGATGGCATCATCTCTGATCTGCGCACTGACCGTGACAACCCCCGGCCCCGACACGCCCGCACCACCGGTAACCGATAGTGAACACCGCGGGCTCGCCGAAGCCCTGGGCCGGATCCCGGACCCACGAAACCCCCACGGGACCCGATATCCCCTCGTGGCGTTGCTGAGCGTCGCGGTCTGCGCGGTCCTGGCCGGCGCCACCTCATTCGCCGCGATCATCGACTGGCTGTACGACCTCGACGAGCACGACCAGGTCCGGCTCGGATTCACCCGGGGCGTACCGGCCGGCACGACGATATGGCGGCTACTGACCCGCCTCGACGCCGACATGGTCAGCACGGTGCTGGCCGGCTGGCTGCGGTCGCGGACACCTCCGGCACCCACCCGGCCACGCCGCTACCGGACAGTGATCGCCGTCGACGGCAAAACCTTGCGGGCCGCCCGCCTGCCCGAGGGCCGTCAGGTGCATCTGCTGTCCGCGCTGGACACCAGCACTGGCATCGTCCTGGCCCAGGTCACCGTCGACACCAAGAGCAACGAGATCCCGGCCTTCACACCCCTGCTCAACGCCGTCGAAAACGTGCTGGGCACCCTGACCGGGGTCCTGTTCGTCGCCGACGCGCTGCACACCCAGACCGGCCACGCCGAGCAGATCACCAGCCGCGGAGCACACCTTCTCCTACAGGCAAAGGGGAACCAACCCACCCTTCACGCCCAGCTCAAGACCGTCCCGTGGGCGCAGATCCCGGTCGGTGACCGCACCCGCGACCGCAGACACGGCCGCAAGGAGACCCGCACGGTCAAGGCCGTCACCCTGCACATCCCGGGCGGGATCGCCTTTCCACACGCCCAGCAGGCCGCCCGGATCATCAGGACCCGCACCGTGGCCGGCAAGACCAGCCGCGAGACCGCCTACCTGATCACATCCCTGACCGCCACCGACGCTCAACCCGCTGACCTGCAAAAATGGGCGAGAGCGGAGTGGCTGATCGAGAACCAGGTCCACAACGTGCGAGACGTGACTTTCCGTGAAGATCTTCACCAGGCCCGGACCGGCACCGGACCCGCCGTCATGGCGACCCTGCGTAACACCGCGATCGGCTGGCACCGCATCAACGGCGACACCAACATCGCCCGCGCCAACCGACGTGCCAACCGCCGATCACACGACCTCATAACCGCGGTGACCAGCAGTTACATCAGAACGCAATAGCCCTGCTCCTGGTACCCCCTATCAGGAAGAAGAACTTCACGTTTACGACGGGATACACAGGCCCGGCCGGACGTTTCCAAGATTCGTCAGCAAGTCGCCTCCTGCCAGGCTCACCCGATACATGGGCCGCTGGACAACAACGCGACAGCCCAACAGGTCTGCCTAGACGCCTGGGGCCGAGTTATGCCAAGCGCCCGGGGTGCCAGCCATTGACCCCAACCGACGCGAGTGCGATGAGTATCTGTTTGTTTCGACATACGAAGGCGCCCGAGCGTCAACAACAACGCATGAATATTCGGCGGGCAACTGGAGGAATTGACACGGATCAGCCCGGCCAATTCACTGGGAGAACAACAACAAGGACGGACGGGCGCTTCTCGAGTTCTCCTGTACGACGAACTGGTCCGGGCGAACTCAGAGGCTGTAGCGGCTCTTCACCGCCTCGCTCAAGCCCGCCTGACCGACAGCGGCAACCTCCCGCTGACCACACTGCTGCAGGACACCTTGGCCTTCGCCGGCTACACCTTTTGGGCTTCGATCAGCCTGGATTTCACCGATGAGCACTACCACGTGGGCTGCCCCCACTGTTTCACCCGCCTGGCGATCGTCATCGGCGAGTACGGCCGCTACTCGGCGTTCCGCGACTACAACGACGGCGACATTCACCGGATTTCGCTGAAGCCGGCTCTACCAGAGGAGTTGCCCGGGATCGGCCGATGGATGCACGACACTGCTGTCACGGGCGGCGACATGCTCCTTGCCGAAGGGCTGACCTACCTATTCGGGCAGGCCACCTGCGGCCTGTGTAGCAGCACCTTCAACCTCTCCGATTGGATCGAAGCGGAGAACAGCCCTCACCAGCCGATCGACGCGATCGTCGCCAGAACTGACCGCTCAACGTGATACGCAGCGCCCGAGGAGATCATCGGCGTGCCCGACAGCGGCACGAGAGTGCGTTCAAACGCTGTTCAGCAGGCTAGATCTCGACTGCTTCCGCGGCATGGGTCCCGGCCGGTTCTCTGCGTAGTTCCTCCACCCGGGGACGAGGCTCGCTACTCGTTCCAGCTGCTTGTGTTGAGAGCGTAGGCCGACCGCTCCGAGACGGAACACAATGTGGCGGGCCCCGGCGTCGATGTAGTGCTTGACGGCCGCGCGAACTCTATCGGACGAGCCGGCGACGACGGCTTGGATCTTCTCGATCTCGCTGAGCGGCATGCCGTAGGTAGCGGTGACGTACTGGTCCATCTCCTTGACGGCGCTGTCTTCGTCTTCGTCGATCAGTGCGGTCATGAAGAGCGCTGGCGTGATCACATCGGTCGCGCGGCCCGCGTCGGTTGCAGCCTTGTGTATCTCAAGCAGGCTGGAGGCATAGTCGGCTGCGTCGGGCGGGTACGGCAACCATCCGTCGTACAGGCGCCCGGTGCGGACCAAGGCGGCAGGTGTGGCGCCACCGAGCCAGATGGGCGGTCCCCCTGCACGGAACGGCTGTGTCGCCGGCGGGAGGTTGTCGTACTGGAAGAACTCGCCATGGAAACTGACGGCACCGGCCCACAGCGCGCGCCACAGCGCGACGGTCTCATCCAGCCGGGCGAAGCGCCGCGGCCACGGAACGTCGGACAGTGTGTACAACGGTCGCCCGAAGCGGCCGGGAAAGCCGGCACCGACCGCCACGGCCAACCTACCGCCGGAGAGAAGATCGATCGATGCCAGCGACTGTGCGGCTTGTAGCGGCCGGCGCAGGAAGGGAAGCAGCGCACCTGTGCCCAACGTCGCGTCGGCCGTGGTCGCGGCCAACGCGGCCAACATCGTCAGGGCCTCGACGCGGGGGCTGATCAGGGAGTCGTTGACAAACAGCGAGGAGAGGCCGAGCTTCTCGGCCTCACAACCGAAGGCGAGCAGACCACGCGGGTCGTCGGCGGCACCCTGTGCCATGCCGGTTGGAAGAAGCACACCTATGTCCACGGCGATGATGCTCACCGGCGGCCGAGCCACTCAGCAATTCCCTGGAGGGTATGGCCTGGCTGGCACAGGTGCGGTTAGAAACGGACCCATGGACTTTCCCAAGGTGCTGCGTGAGCGGCGTACCGAGCGGCGGATCAGCCAGCTCGAGATGGCCTTGCGGGCCGGTACCACCCAGCGGCACCTGAGCTTCATCGAGTCGGGCCGGTCCGTTCCAGGGCGCAGCATGGTATTACGCCTCGCGGAAACGCTGAGTTTGTCGCTGCGTGAACGCAACGAGTGGCTGTTGGCGGCCGGGTACGCACCCGCCTACCCTCAGTCGACGCTGGACGATGTCGCCTTGGAACCGGTGCGGACCGCGCTTGGTCACGTCCTTGACGGGCACCAGCCGTACCCTGCTCTGATCGTCGACCGTACCGGGGCCATGATTGCGGCGAACGACGCGTTCGGCCTGATTGTTCAGGGCGCCTCAGCCGATTTGATCGGCCCTGGTCGTAACGTGTATCGCCTGGCGCTGCACCCGGACGGCATCGCGCCGCGCATCCGCAACCTCGCCGAATGGGGGCATCACATTCTTGATCGCCTCGGACATTCACAGGAGCTTCGCGACGAGCTGTCGGAATACGTGCCCGAGTTGGAACCGTCTTCCGGACAGCTGGGGTTCGCGGTACCGCTGCAACTGGACTCACCCTACGGCCGGCTGCAGCTGATAACTACCGTGATGACGTTCGCAACGGCGACCGACATCACACTCGCGGAACTCAAGATTGAGGCGTTCCTGCCGGCTGACGCCTCCACAGCGGAAGCCTTACATGATGCGTCGGCAGACAAATCAAGCAGCAACTTCTGAAATGCACTCATCTCTGCACGACAAGGTGTCGGCTAACATCGAAGATCAACGCGGCCGAGCAGCACGCAGCTGAAGTGGGAATGACCCGCGATACCTAACGAGATCCAGAAGGCGCCCGAGCGCTTCTCGTAGGCGACGTCTTCACCACCGGCGCACAGCTACACGCTGTCGGCCGGCAACTGTACGACTGGGGTGCCGTGCAAGTGGATGGGCTCGTTCTCGCACCCCGGCCCTGGCAGTAAACCGACCCGCCCTGATCGATCCCGATTCGCACGCCGGCACCCCAACGCACCCCGCAGCACTCACTTTCCCGGGCTCCTTGCACCCAGATCCGTAGCGAACCGGCAGCCACCGACCGTTGCTGCATCTCGGCCATGGCGATACGGCCCGCCCACGACGGTCACGCCACGGCGCGAGCCGGTCAGCCGGTCACGGCATCGCCCAGACTCCGATCAGACGGTCTGCCTTGTCGACCATGAGGCGGCTGGCGTCCATGTGGGCTTCGGACGTCGAGGCGCGGTGCTGGCAACGGTGGATGGTGGCCGCGCGGCTCAGCAGGTCGTCGTACTCCGGCTTGGCCTCGTCTGGAAGGTTGGCGCGGTACTCGTCGGCCGGGATGACTGCCTCCAACGTCCCGCCGACGTTGAGGACCGCGCGGGCGAACAGCTGGTCGGCGCCGTCTGCGAGGCAGGAGAGGCCGGTCAGCTCGTGGCCTTCGGCTTGGAGGCGCTGTAGCTCTTGCATGATCCCCTCGGTGACGTAGGACTCGACCTCGGGCGTTAGGCCGCGGTGGCCGCTGACCGCTACGCGCATCAAAGTTCCTCTCGGTAGGTGCCGTAGAGCCGCTCGTCGAGTTCAGCGGTCACACGGCCGACCTGGGAGCCGAGCGAGTTACGGAAGCCGGCCACCGCCCTGATCACGCGTTCCGAGTCGTAAGTCTGCCCGACATCGAACGCTGCGACGGCGACGGCGCACGCCTCGTCGACCTTGCCGGAGCGGGCGAGGACATCGGCGCGGAGCACGTCCACAACGGCTCGGGGCTTCGGCGCCTGCTCGGGATCATGGGCGAGCAGCAAAGACTTCGCGGCGAGGCCGTGCCTGCCGAGCTTGCCCGCTACCTGAGCTCGGAATCCGGCGAGCTTCCGCTCATCGAACCGGAAGATCCATGGCCAGACCGGCTCATCGCTGGCGGCTCGGGCCAACCTGGATTCGGCCTGATCCAGCTTCGTCAGGGCGCTGCGGTCCCGGACCTGGGCCAAGGCGAGCGCCTCGATGGCGTCCATCCAGATCCCGGCGATGAGGGGCGCGGAACGAGGCAGCCGCTGACGTGCGTCGGCCACGAGCCGTACGCTCTCCGCCGCGTCTCCGCAGTTGGCGGCGAACTGGCTCATGCTGGCCTGCATGTACGCGGGCAGCAGCGGATGGCCGGAGCGCTCGGCGGCACGGACGGCGAGCAGGTAGAAGCGCCGTGCGCCGGCCCGGTCCTCGATGTCGAGGTGCAGCCATGCGGCCAGGCCAGCCGTCTCGCTCAGGACCGCGAAGCGGCGGCGGGTGTGCGCCGGAGAGAGACCGGGACGGGTCGCGAGCTGGCGGACCAGGCCGAGGTGCGCGGTCACCGGAGCGGTGAGGGTGCGCGACGGTAGCCGCTGCTCCAACCTGCGGTAGGTGGCGGACGGGATCGTGAGAAGGCGTTCCTCATCGTGGGTCTCGACGGGAACGTCACCTTCGACAGTGCCGATCAACGCGAGCCCCGAGGCACCGGCGGTACCTGCAAGGAACTGGCGGCGTTTCGTGTCGTCCTCCTGGTCGTCAAGCAAGCCTGCGAGCGATCTCGGTATACCCAATCCGTCGCATAGTGCTCGCACCGTACGAATGGTTGGCTCTGTCGTGATCACCGAAGCTGGCCGTGGATGGGCTGAGGCATCAGAGGCATGGATGTGCACTGTGGCGGGAGGGGGACCGGGCCGTAGGCCCACATGCCCCCTCCCGCCCTTCCCTCCCTCGCCTTCTCACCCTCCTTGACTTCGTCGCGAAGGGCGAGCTGTACGCACTCTTCCACCTGGTCTCACTGCGCGGCCTCCGTCGCGGCGAGGCGTGCGGTCTCCGGTGGGAGGACGTCGACCTCAAGTCGAAAACCGTCACGATCGCCACCCAGCTCGTCGAGGAGAACGGCGGCGTGATCGGCGAGAGTGCACCGAAGAGCGACGCCGGGAACCGCGTCGTCGCCCTCGACGTGGGAACGATCGCCGTCCTGCGGAAGCATCGAGCCCGGCAGGGCAAGGCTCAGCTCGCGGCCGGCGAGGCGTGGGTGGACAGCGGCCGGGTGTTCACGCGGGCGACCGGCGAATGGCTGCCACCCGACTGGTTGTCCGATCACTTCGACCGGCTGGTGCGGTCGAGCGGCCTGCCACCGATCCGCCTGCACGATCTCCGGCACGGCGCGCAACCATCGCCCTCGCGGCGGGCACCGAAATGAAGGTGGTCCAGGAGATGTTGGGCCATTCGACGCTCAATCTCACAGCGGACACCTACACCAGTGTTCTGCCGGAAGTGGCGCGGGAAGCGGCTGAGGCGGCGGCCCGTTTGATCCCCCGCCGGACGGGCAACCGCACCGCCGGGCTCACCTCGGGCTCACAACCCGCCGGAAAAGCATCGACAAGCACGCACAGTAATCCCCGTGCCATCAAGAAGCCGCAGCTCAATGCCGCTTGTTGAGAGTGGGCCGGACGTTGCACCATGCGAACCACACCACGGCCGTTCCCGGCAACCCGCTTCCTGGACGTTTGACCAGCTCACGCGCCAGTGGCAGCGTCGAGAAGCGATAGCCGCAAATGCCCGAGCCGTCGGGTCACACCCGGCGTACGACCAATCCCGGTTTGACCTCGGCCGCGGCGCCCAGGTGCGTGATGTCGTCCGGATCGCTGGTGAACACGATCGCCCCGTACGCCAGTGCCACCGTTACCACCGTGGCGTCGACGACGTCACGGGTCCCCGCCTTACCGCACAGCACGCCAGCCGCTTTCGCCGTCTCCATCCCTATCGGGAGCACCTCACAGCTATGCAGGAACCTTCCCAGCTGCACCTGACGGCGAGCATCACGCCAGGCCTGGGCCACGACAACGGCAGGAACGAGCAAACGGCGCCCCTCTTCCAGCGCCAGATGATGAATGACCCACATCCGCCGATCATTGCTGTCGATCGCCAGCAGCACACCAGCGTCGTACACGTACGGAATGCTCACGCCGCCGCCGGCCCGGAGACGTCAAAGGCTTCCACGTCCGCCGCAGCCATCTCCGCCCGTGCTGCCGCGAGCTCCTCAAGAGTGAACGCCCCGTGCTCGGCCTGCCAGTCCGCGACGACCTTTCGGCCCACCCGCCGCCGGAGCTCACTTTCCGCCGCGCTCGCCACGAGCCGTGACAACGGAACCCCGTCCTCGCGGGCCGCCGAACTGAGGGCCTCGACCAGCTCCTCCGGGAGCGTCACCGTCACCTTCTTTACCGCCATAGGATTACCATACTCTTGTATGGTGGGTTCCCATCTGGCGTCGCCAACCGCTCCAGCACTGGCAAGGTCGGCACGGTCCCGCCCGCCTCGAACAGAGCGACAGCCGACTGAGTCATTCCCGCTTCCTCAGCAGGTTTCCGATGCGCGACGAACGCAAGGCCACGTTCCGCGACCTGGCTGCCCGCGAGGGAGACACGTTCGGGTACGAGTACGACTCAGGCGACAGCTGGACACACGAGGTACTGCTGGAGAAGCTGTTGCCTGTCGAGCAGACCGGGCAATACCCGGCCTGCACCGACGGTGCTCGCGCCTGCCCGCCAGAAGACTGCGGCGGCACCACCGGCTATCAGGAACTGCTCGACGCGCTCGCCGGCCCACGCCATCCTGATCACCACGAGCTACGACGATGGCTGGACCTGGAGCAGGGCGCCAACTTCGATCCCTATGTTTCGGCCCCGCCGATGCCAACCGCCGTATCGCCACCGTGATGATCGCTGGAAGGCCGGGCGGGTGACCGGCGTAGGGCAGGCAGGAACGGAGGAGCAGTGCTAGAGATCGAGCGATTCGACCTCGACGAGATCGCGTTCGCATTGTCGGACCAGAACCTCGACGACGAGCATCGGCATCTGATCGACCCGGGCACCGGAAAGATCGTCCTGTGGACCCGGGAAGGTGGGATCGACGGCACGACCCCCGTCGATCTCGACGATTTGGATCTTCTCGTGATCAGGCCCCTGCCGTCATACGTCTGGTACCAGGACATGGCGGATTTCATCGACCTCGTCAGCGACGATCGAGCATCTCGTCGTCTCGTCCATGCGATCAGCGGTCGCGGCGCGTTCCGGCGGTTCAAGATCGAGCTCAATGAGGAATGCCCCCACCTCTTGCAGCCCTGGTACGACTTCCGTGACACCCGGGCCGCCCGCCGGGCCGTCGAGTGGCTACTCGACGAATCGCTGATCGGCAGTGCTGCCGCGGACCGCTTCTTCGCCGAGCATCCCGATCCACCGCTGCCCTGACTTCATCGGTACTCCGGCTCACGTCCATCGTTCGGATCCCGAATTCGGCGGGATGCCGCGATGCGGATAGCGTTCGCGGATGGATTCGCAGCCATTCCCGGTGAGTACTCCTGTCGATGTCGCCGGCGCGGCACGCCTGGCCCTCGGCTGCCTGATGGCCGAGCAAGCCAGCGCACTGGCCAGATGGGTGGGCCGTCCAGGCCGGACGGTAACGGCCGGCCTGGTGGTACGTCGTGCTGATGTCGCTGCCGCCGGGACCGCGGTGGGAGTTCCGGTGCCGGACAGGGTGCGCACGGCAGCGGACGTGCCGGCCCTGCACCGGCCATGGAGTTTCGCCCTCGGCTCAGGCTTGTTGAAGATCAGCGGCTCGGTCGCCACGGCCGGGCCGGCATGGGAGCAGTGGTCGTCCTCGGCGGACACCGAAACCCTCGATGCGTGGTGGGCCGGGTTCCGCGCGGTGTGCACGGCCGAGTCCGACACCCGGCGCGAAGGAAGCGTGCTCATCTTGGCGCTCGCGTTCCTGGAGGCGGTGACCATGCCCGACGGCACCGGCCCGGACAGCCTCTGGAACCGGGTGGTCGCGATCGTCGAACGGCGCGAGGATGACGAGGACCCGCTGGGATGGGGGTACGTCCGTTCGCTCACCCAGTACACGGATCACGAGACCCGCGATCCGTTCGCCGGTCTGGTGGACCTGCTCCGGCGGCTCGGCGTGGTGACCGGCGACGACAGCACGACCGTCGCGGTGACCGCGCTGGGCCGATGGTCCCTGACCCAGGCTCAGACTGGCCGACCGCGGACCGTCACCCTCGACATGCCGGCCGATGCAGTGGTCGAGGTGCTGGCCGACCATGTGCACCGCGGCACGGACCCGTGGCCGGCGGCCCGGCGGTGGCTCGAGTACCGGCACCCGGCCGACGCAGCCCGAGAACTGCTGACCGCAGCCGCCAGCCTCTCGGCAGCGGCCCGGATCGGAGCCGGCGACGTGACCGACAGCCTGGGCGACCAGGCACTGGCCATCTGGCAGACGGTGGCGCATCTGCCGAACCTCGGAGCGCATGCCCGGGTCTCCCTGACCGCCCTCGCCGATGAAGAGCCGCCCATCACGCCCGCCGATGCCCATTGGCTGGCGGTCGAGTTCGCCACGGCCGCGCTGGACGGAACCGGCCCGGACGAAGCGCTGACCGTACTGTTCGACCGCCTCCCCGGAGAAGACCTGGAAGCCCGCATGAACATGGCGGCGGGCCTCGATCACCCGGACGCCGCCCGCGTCACCGCAGCGATACAGCATTCCTGGACTCGGGCGCCATCCCGTCGATCAACCAGGTCTACCAGCTCAAGGTGGGACTGATGCGCTGGCGCCCACCGATCTGGCGGCGGATCCTGGCGCCCTCCACCATCACGCTCGACTACCTGCATGCCGTCATCCAGATCCTGTTCGGCTGGGACGGCGACCACCTGCACCAGTTCGAAATCGGCGGCAAACGCTACAGCGACCCGTTCTTCGACCTGGGCGGCGACGAACAAGACGAATCCGGCGTACGGCTACGGGACGTGTTCAACGGGGCGGCCAAGAAGATCCGCTACGAGTACGACTTCGGCGCGAGCTGGTGGCACGAGATCACCCTGGAACGGACCACGCAACGCGACCCCGGCACCACCTACCCGCTGTGCACCGGCTTCTCCGGCGACTCCCCCGTCGAATACTGGTCCGAGGACGATCCGCAAGAACCCGAGCCGTTCGATCTCACCGAAACCAACCGGCACCTCGCCAGCCTCAACAGCACCGACGACGACCGGTGACGGCGCACTACAGCAGCGGAGGGCGTCCGTAACCGGGGACCGCCCTCCGCTTGGTTCGCGCAGTTCACCCGGCCCTTTGCGAACGTCCTGCTCATCGGAGGGGTGGGCCGGACGTTGCACCATGCGAACCGCCCCATCAGCATTCTCGGCGACCCGCTGCCGGGACGTTTGACCAGATCAACGAGCAGACGGTCACCGACGCTCTGACCCCCGCGGTCCGGCTATATGTGCTCGATCATGGTCCGATGCTGTGCTAAATCGTGTCTAGGTGTCGTGCTATCTTGTGATTGCTCGCTGTGCTAGTTGCGGATTGGAGCCTCGATGACCGCCTATGTGCCCCGCTTTCTCGACTCGGAGCTTCGCGAGGTCGTGGCCGCCCACCCCGCCGCCCTCGTCGTCGGTCCGCGCGCTTGCGGCAAGACGACCACGACCCGACGTCACACGGGCTCGGTCCTGCGCCTGGATGTCCCCGCGCAGGCCGCCGTGGTAACAGCCGACCCCGACGCCGCACTTCGCGGACTTGACGAGCCGATTCTGATCGATGAGTGGCAGTTGGCTCCGCAGGTTCTCGGCGCAGTCAAGCGGGCCGTGGACGATGACCCCAGGCCAGGACGATTCGTACTGACCGGCTCATCGCAAGCCGACCTTACGACGTCGGGCTGGCCTGCTACCGGACGGATCGTCCGCCTGACGATGTATCCACTCGTCGGCCGGGAACGCCATGGCGATCCGGCCTTGGCATCACTGGTCGACAGGATCCTGAGCGACGGTGCCGATGCCTTCGGCAACCCGACGTCCCACTGGGACCTGCACGATTACGTGGACGAAGCGCTCACGAGTGGCTGGCCCGAGGCGCTGCGGATGCCAGGCGATCGCGCGCGAGACCGATGGCTGACCGGCTACGTCGACCATCTCGTCACCCGGGAAGCACCCGCGCTCGGCGTAGCGCGCGATCCCGGTCGCATGCGGAAATACCTGCACGTGATCGCTGCCAATACCGGTGGCGTTCCGACTCACAAGCTGCTCTACGACGCGGCCGGTATCGACCGGAACACCGCCGTCAACTACGACAACCTGCTCGACAGTCTCATGATCACTCAACGAGTCCCGGCCTGGGCCGGCAACTTCATGGACCGTGCAGTACGCCTGCCCAAGCGCTACCTCATCGACCCGGGACTACTCGGCCCGCTCCTGCGAGTCGATCACCGCCGCACTCTTCGCGACAGCGACCTGCTAGGCCGGATCCTCGATACCCTGGTGGCCGCGCAGTTCCGGGCCGAATGCGCCATCAGCGTCGTCGGCGCCGACATGTACCACCTACGCGACGCCAACGGTCGCCACGAGATCGACCTGCTCATCGAGGCACGCGACGGTCAGATCATCGCGATCGAGATCAAGGCGTCGGCGGCCCCCACCCATGCAGACGCCCGCCACCTGGAATGGCTACGCGACCGGCTCGGCGCGAGGCTCACCGTGGGACTTCTCGTCCACACCGGCCCCCGAGTCTTCGCACTGAGCGAACGGATCCTCGCCGTCCCCATCGCCAGCCTGTGGTCAAGCTGACCCAGTGCGGCGGCATCGAAGCCGCCCGCATACTCGTGATGACCGCCCTGACCAGGCTTCCAGAGCACTGCGGAATGCTGGATTTCGCCACCGCCATCAACAGGCAACTGCCCGACCGGGCCCGCGAAATCGCCACCAGAAGCGCCTGAACGCCCCGCGCCACAGAGCCACACCGGCGCGGTTCGCGCAATGCCTCACTCGCCCCGCGCATACGCCCAGGTCAAGTGTTACGTGGGCCGGACGTTGCACCATGCGAACCACCTGACCGTCGTCACCGGCGGCCCATTGCCGGGACGTTTGGCCAGTTCAAGGGGTATTCGGCCAGCCCGTTAGCCTGATTTGCACCCGCCTTCAGCCGCCTCGGACGGCTGCGCTACCAAGCCGGAAGGCCGAGATGGCGTCGTACTTCAGCCGCGAATCTGGGTACACCGGTGCGCTGCAGAAGGACGAGGACCTCCGGCACGGTGTTCGGCGCTCGTCGGTAGGACGCGGCTTGGTGGCGGAGCACATCCATGGTCAAGCCGGGGTAGAGATCGAGTTGGTCGAGGAGGAAGTCGTCGGGGTGGATGGCCGCGATGTCGTACGGCTTGAGGGCCGGCTCGGGGAAGTCGCTGAGGTTGAAGGTGACGATGACTTCGGCGTTGGCGCGTACGGCGGCGGCCAGAACGTGCCGGTCCTTCGGATGGTTCGCCATACCGTCAATGAGTGATTCGTAACCAGTGCCAGGGCGTCGGGGAATGACCGGCTCATCTGGCCGAGCCGCCGATCGATCCGATCCGGTGGTAGCCCACGCTCGATGAGGTTGCGACGCAGTTCGGCGAAGACGTCGGCTGACCAGAGCGGCCGGTATGCGGAGGCTTCGGCGAGGCGAAGCAGCGTGTCGCACAGGTAGGCAGGGTAGAGCACGCAGGTGTCAAGGAACGCCGGGAACGCCACCATGACCGGCTGTCACCTCGACGGCGGGGAGTCGAGGGTGATCTCGTACAGGTCGTCGTCCTCGGCATCGGCGGCCATCTGGTCCAAGGCTCGGCGGCGTTCGGTGCGGGTGCGCTCGGAGTAGTCGATGATGTCACGCAGCAGGACTCGTCGATGCCGGCCGCGCAGACTGTGCGGAATCTCGCCGTCGGTGAGCAGGCGGACAAGCGTGGGTCGTGAGATGTTCAGCAGGTCAGCGGCCTCTTGGGTGGTCAACATCGTGTTGTGCGGGGCGATCGAGATGGCCATGCCCTGGGACAGGGCGCCGACGACGTCGCGCAGCAGTTCGTAGAGCTCGGCCGGGATGTCGAGCTGCGATCCATCCGGGCCCACCAGCTTCGCTCGCGCGGGGGCCTCGGCGTCGGCCAGACCCCGCGCGAAGCGCACCAGGTCGGCGGGGTCGTCGGGTGGCAGAACGGTTCGTTCACGCAGGGTGCTCGACATGAAGCGAGCATACCGCTATTCGAAAAATACGAAAACCGCTACGGCTTGCCGAAGCCCAGCGCCCGATAGCCGGGCATTCGGCGCTGCAGCGAAACAGCCAGGATCGGCGTCGCCAGGTCGTGGTAGTCGTGCACCTCGGCGACGTCCTTGCCGGGCGCCGCGCGGATGACCCGGCCGGCGCACTGGATCAAGAGGCCGTCGAAGGAGATCGGCCCGGCCAGGAACAGGGTGTCGAGTACGGGTGCGTCGAAACCCTCGCCGATGAACGGCGTGGTGCCGATGACCAGGATTCCGTCGCCGGCCTTCGTTTCGGCGAGCCGGTCGACTGCAGCACGCCGATCCGCGGTGGTCATTCCGCCCTGCAGCAGAAGTGCTTGATATCCGCGATCCGCGAGGGACGAAGCCAGAGTCTCGACATGGGCGACCCGACGGGTCAACACGAGACAGTTGCGCCCCTTGGCGACGGCAGCCGCGACGTCGTCGACGATTTGGGTGTTTCGTGCTTCATCCCTGATCAGGGATCGGTGCACGGCCGCCAGTGCGCCCGGTGACGACAGGTCCTCCTCATCGGCCCGGAACTGGGTCTCGTGCACGAACAACAGGCGGCGAGGACCGGTCTCTTCCTGCCAGACGGCGGCGAGCGTATCCGGGTCCTCGTCGGTCACGGTATGCCGGACAGGGCCGAGCTGCCAGGTCACGAGTTCCCCGAGGCCGTCGCGGCGGGTCGGTGTCGCGGTGAGCCCGAGCCAGAACTGCGCGCCGATCCGCTTGACCGCATGGTCGTACGCGGCGGCGGCAAGGTGGTGACATTCGTCGACGATCACGTGCCCGTATCCGGCGGTGAGGTCCGCGACGTCGGCACGCCGGGCCAGTGAGGGCAGCATCGCAACATCCACGACACCGGTGAGCTTGCGCCGGCCGCCGCCGATCTGCCCCGGCCGTACGCCGAGGAACTGCTCGATACGTGATCGCCACTGTTCGGCCAATGCTTTGCGATCGACGAGCACCAGGGCCGAGGTGGCGCGTTCGGCGATCATCGCGCAGGCCATCACGGTCTTGCCGGAGCCCGGCGGAGCCACCAGCACGCCGTCGTCGTGGGCGAGCATCGCACTCACCCCGACGCTCTGCCTAGTGGTCAGCTCAGCGGTGAAAGCTACCTCGATCTCCCTGCCGGCGTCCCGCGTATCCGTGATCACCAATCGGGATCCAGCATCCTCGACAATTCGTCCGACTGCGTGCCGCAATCCGCGCGGTAGGACCAGGCGACCGTCCAGCGTGATGTCGTACCCGCGAAGGAATCGTGGCGTGTCCCAGGTCGACTTGCGAAGCCGCTGTAACTCGTAGAATTTCGGATTGGCCAGTGAGGCCGCGTGGCCAACGTGGCCAACGCGGCCGGCGGCAGTTGCGAGGTGTCGATACTCAGGCCCGCCGCGAGATCTGCCTGCACCGTCGTTGGCAGCGGCGGGTGGACCTTGGTGGCATCCGACCTGCTCATCTTCGCCACCCCGGTGCCGACGACGGCCTGTTTCGCACGACGGGCGACTCTTTCCACGTCGCCTGGGCTGAGCCGGTCGAGGACTGACAGGAAAGCCCACTGGTCCTCGTACGGCTCCAGGGTTGCCAGGTCGAGGAAGAGCGTAAGGCCGTCTCTGCGGCGCCGGCCCTGCAGCGGCGCCGCGATCAGGTTTCCGAGGCCGCCGTCGGGCAGGACGTCCTGGTTCGGGAACAGCCGGTCGTACGAGCGCAGGTCCATCGAGCCGCGGAGCACCATGGCCTCATGCACCAGGACCGTTCCCATCGATCGGGCCGTAGCAGAAGGAGTCGGGTCGGTGAAGAAGACCCAGGCGTGCGCCCCACGTCCTGACTGGGAAATCTCCAATGCCGCCGGGACACCGCTGGCGCGGGCGGCTTTGCAGTAAGCCAGCGCATCGAGCATCGCAGTGCTGCCGTCGAAGTCCGCAACCAAGAACTGGCAGGTGTTGTCGGTGAACAGCGGATACAGGCCCATGAACACGTCACCGACGAGATGGGCGGCAATGACCTCCGGGGCGAGCGGCAGATGGGCCGCCGTGCGCCGGTCCATCCCCTTACGCCAGCCACCCGCCACAGCGGGAGACCACCCCGACGTACCGACCCGGTTGTTCTCCCACCGCTTCGCATAAGCATCCCGCCGCGCCCTGAACAGGCTGGCGTAGAACGCCAGCTTCTCCGGCACCGGCGACGCCATCGTGACCGGCCCCGGCGTGGCCATCGAGGCGAGCTGCTCCGGAGCCGGAGTGGTGTCCTGGCCCCGCAACTCCAGCAGACGCGACAGCCGATGGTTCTCCGTCCGTAACCGCTCCAGCTCACGACGCAGCCGAGCAACCTCGTCGTCAGTCACCGCGTCAACGGACACCACCGGCCAATCTTCACACGCCAGCAGCCGCAAGCCCGACAGCCGACTCAGTCAAGCCGAGCCCGGTCGAAACGGTCAATCAGGCTCGGCTTGCGGGCATGACGCTCCCGCAGCCGGATCATCTGCTCCGCGAACTCGAAGATCTCACCCTCCCGCACGGCCAACGCCTGAAGATCCAGAAGCAGTGTCACCGCCGTGTCGTAGTGCTTCGGACGTTTCGTCGCAATCAGTTCGGCCATCTGGTTCCAGGTGCGGACCGGGTTCCGTGCCAGCTTGTCCAAGCGCTGCTCGCGAGCCGCCGCGGCCGCTTCCTCACGACGCTGACGCTCGGCCACTTCTCGCTCCCGCTTCTGCTGCTGCCGTGCCGCCCAGCGTTCCTCAGCGGCAGCAAGCAGGTCCCCGGCGGTCCGCCGCTCGCCGGCAGGCGGGTCCTCTGTTGCACCGTGAAACCGCCGCAGCAACTCCGACCGCAGCAACCCGGCGTCGCCACGCAGCACCCGCAGCAGCATCTCGTCCTTGTCCGCCCCTGGAAGACCCGCCACCCAACGGCGCAACTCGGTGGCCGAGGGCTTCTTCCCGGCCAGAGGCCGGCTCGCCGCTGGCGCCGCGTCCAGCAGATCAGGATCGAGACGAAGGAAATCGGCCAGGGCCTGCAACGGCCCGCTCAGCTTCGCCAGCCCTGCCGGGACGGCAGGCTCCGGCACGTCATCATCCAGTTCCCGGTTCTGCACACACAGCAGCCAGGCCAGATAAAGCAGCCGCCGATCACCACAGGCCAACTCCGCCCCGACCGGCACGATCGCCGCGAGCCGCCCTTCCTCGTCCCACCACTCCTCATCACCGTCCTCATCCTCACTACGAAGATCGAGGATCACATGGGTACGAGTCGTCCAGCAGCCGGCCGACTCCCCGACACAGAACACCTCCGCCGTCTCCGGAGCCAATGCCTCCTTCGGCAACCGCAGCATGATCCGCCGCGTGCCCCAGTTCGCCAGATACAGGTGCGCGTCGAAGTACCGCTCCATCCACTTCGCCGGATCAGTCTTGAGATCGCCCCACGGTAGTCGTTGACAGACTCGACCACGTCATCCGCCCCCGCGACGACACCGCCCGCAACTCGCCCTGCTGCTTCGCCGACAACGCCTGGTCAAGCGCCACGAACTCGTAATACTGGTACTCGCTCACCGCGCTCCCGCCCACCACCGGTACGCCTCGATCCAATGCGCACCCTCCGGCGCGGGATCCGGTAACGGCAGGTCCAGAACCCCGATCGCCTGCCGCAGCCCGCCACGATGACAGATCGCCACGATCCCCGACGAACGCAGATCCACCTTCCGGACCACCACCGGCACACCGAGAACCTCGGTCTCGAACGGCACCGCCAGGTCGTCCTCAACTATGGCGAAGAGGCACTGAGCTGCTCATGCTCGTCGTAGCAGTCCACGACCGCTTCGGCGACCAAGGCATCGAGCTCGGAATCACTGAGCGAAGACACCCGCGCAGGATAGAGAACCGCCTCCGCCGCTCCACCAGCAGCCGACGACAGCGAACCCAGGCGGTGGTTCGCATGCAAGATCAACCTGGGCCGGACGTTGCACCATGCGAACCACACCATAGCCATCCCGGGAGGCCCACTGCCGGGACGTTTGACCAGCTCACGGGCCAGTGATAGCGCCGAGAGACGATAGCGGACGCATGCCGTGGACGCCGGATCCGGCCCGGTTCTCAGTACTCATAAGTACTGCGCTCCGGTACCATGGCCTGCGTGACCTATCGCCTGGAACTCGTCACCGAGGTGCGGGAGTGGCTCCATCAACTTCGCCGTACCGATCGCGCCAGCGCCATCCTGGTCGGCCAGGCGATAACCGCGCTACTCGAAGAGGGCCCAAGCCTCGGCAGACCACTGGTCGACCGGATCAAAGGCTCAAACCTGCACAACCTCAAAGAACTCCGTCCCGGCTCGGCCGGGACAACAGAGATGCGGATCCTGTTCATCTTCGATCCCGCGCGCAATGCGGTCCTATTGGTCGCCGGCGACAAGGCCGGACAGTGGACCGGCTGGTACCGGCAAGCGATTCCCCTCGCCGAGGCGAGGTATGCGACCTATCTGAAGGAGAAGGAGTCATGAGCAGCACCCACGGGTACGACCGTGATGGTTTCCTCGCTGAGTTCTTTCCCGACACCGAGGATCGCGCTGAGGTCGAGGCCGGCGCTCAGGTCCTCATCAACGTCAGCCGAGCCCACCGACTTGCCGAGATGCGTAAACGTCTCGGACTCACCCAGGCCGAGGTCGCCGAACGGATGAACGTACGCCAGGAACGGGTCTCCGCCATCGAACGCGCCAAGGTCGACGCGAGCGAGTTGAGAACCCTTGCCGCTTACATCACAGCACTCGGCGGCCGAATGGAGATCGTCGCCGACTTCGGCGGCGAGCGACTGGTAGTCGGCTGATCGCACGCAACAACTCCAGGGCGCCGCGCCACCACAACCCGAAGACGCCCACAGAACAGGCGACGGGACCTACCTCTTCAGCACTCCGCACCATACCTGCTGCAACGAACCGCCGACCCGACATCAGGGCCAGCGGTTCGCCTGCAAGATCAACGTGGACCGGACGTGGCACCATACGAACCGCCCGGCCACCGTCACCGGCGACCCATTGCCGGGACTTATGACCAACTCAAGAGGTGTTCGTTCGGCCGGATAAATGCGCGCTCCACCGACACGAGCACTGACGCATTACCCGACGTACACTCGCCGGCACGTTCTGCTCCACATCAGGGTCCGGTGGGTTGAATCCGAGCCTGACGTGGCGCGTCGCGGATTGACGTCAATCGCGGTGTCGGCGACGTAGCAATGCCGCCACCTCGAGTTTGAACAGGAACGGCTCGTCGGAGGCAAGCGTCTGACCGGGGCGCACGACCTCCGCAAGGGCGTAATGATCATCTAGCTCTTGACTTCACCTCGACCGTCCTAAGCTTGCCGTTTAACCTGCCGGGGTTCGTCGATGTGACCCAGGTCGATCACGAGGGCAGCCCTTGCGTGATCATGGTTCTTGCGAAGGACCCATGA
>NZ_JBFAMR010000043.1:0-67132 GCF_040656595.1 Actinoplanes sp. NPDC049802 | reverse complement strand
GCGTTGACCAGCCGCTCGTAGAGGACCGCCATGCCGGGGACGGCGGCGCGGGCGTGCTCGTCGAGGACGAACGTGTTCCACGCGGCGAGCAGGGGCCGCGGCAGGGTGGTCACCATGACCGTGTCGTCGATGTCGGAGATCACGCCGAGTTTCACTGTGGGATCGATCACCCGGATCGGTGCGTCGATCGGTGCGGTGCCCTCGGTGGAGAGTTTCGCCGTGCCCCAGCCGGGGTCGAGGTCACCCTTGACCAGGCAGTCGAGATAGCCGCTGCGGTCGGTGCGCGCCTCGGTGACCGTGCCGCCGATCTCGATGCGGACCAGGGCGCTGCTCACCGGGGTGGTGGTGAAGCTGCGCCAGCCGCGGACCTTCTCCCGCCGGCGGCGGACCGGTCCGGGGCGGCTGAGCAGCACCCGGGCCATCACCCGGGCCCAGCCGGGTGCGCCGTAGCCGGTGTACGCGGTGATGTACGGCTTCCAGCCGCGACCGCGCAGACGGCGTTCGACGATCTCGTGCACGGCGTCCTCGATGAGCGCGGCCCGGTGTATCCGGACCACGGACGAGGAATCGCCTGCGGGAGTAATCGTCACCTTCGCCTCCTTGCGGGTGTGTACCGCCGTCCCGCCCGGCCACGTTACCGGGAGGTTGTCACAGCCCGCTGGGAACGGTGCGGCTCAGCCGGTGGCCGTCAGGCGGCGGCGGGGAGTTCCGCCGGTGTCCACTGCTCGGCCCACCAGTGCCGTCCGGCGGTCTCCGCCTCCGGGCCGCTCAGCCGGGCGGCGGCCGCGTCGGCGCGCAGGGACCGCAGCGTCTCGGCGGCGGCCTCGGCCCCGCGCCAGGCGGCCCGCTCCCGCTCGACGGCCTTCCGGTACGCCTCGAAGCGGTGGGCCCGGACCGCGTTGCGCAGCTCCGGCTCCTGCTGGACGGGGTGCAGCCGGGGGTTCCAGCCGCGGTGCGCGAACACGTCGTTGAGCTGGGCGATCGACAGGTCCTGGGTGCGGCACAGCTCGGTGGCGGCGCGGTGCAGGTAACGCTGACGGTCGACGTTCTCCCCCGGCTTGCGGCGGCGGCTCATCAGCGGGAAGGCGGTGGCGGCGGCGACCCGGCGGGCGGCCTCGGCGGCCTCCTCGTACGCCTGCCAGGCCTCGTCGACGGCGGTCTGGGCGCCCAGCCACTCGGTGCGGCGGCGGTCAGCGGTTCGGGCGGCCTCGACGGCGGCCGCCTCGAGTTCGTCGGCGAACCGGTTGTCGTCGGCGGCCGGCGCGACGGGGGCCGTCACGCCACGGGGCAGCGCCGCGACGGCGACCGCGATGGCCAGAGCGAGCAGGATCATCAGCCAGACGGCGGTGGCCTGCGGCACCGCTCCGAGAAAGGCCTGCAGGACGGTTTCCATGAAGCACCTCCAGGTAGTGGATCTACGGCTGGTGTCGACGGGTCCGGACAGGACGCGTCAGCGGGCCGTGGGAGGTGCGCGGGAGCCGTCGGCGCCGGGGACCTGGCCGGCGGGGATCCGGTCGGCGACGGTCTCGGCCGGAGCGGCCGGGGAGGCCGGGGGTTGAGCGAAAGCGGCGGGCTGAGCGAAAGCGGCGGGCTGAGCGGAAGCCGGGTGCTGAGCGGAAGCCGCGACTGCGGTGGAGCCGGCGACTTCCGAAGAGGAGGAGCCGGCGATCTGCGAGACCGCGGGCGCCGCTGTGACCGGTATCTCCGTAACCGGGCCGGGCAGTCGTAGGGTGACCGCCAGGGCGAGCATCGCCAGACCGGTGAGGAAACGCAGAACGCGCTGCCCGTCCCAGGGGCGGGCTGCCGGCTGCGCGACCGCGATCACGAGAATCAACCTACTCGCCGGCGGGCGGGCGCGCACCGGTCGATTCCCGTGGCTCCACCCGTACGTGGTGCTCGGCCTGTCACCCGCGCGAGGGACGATGGGTGGCATGGATCCAGAGGTGGTGGAGCAGGCGGGGCGGCTGGACGCGCTCGTGGCCGAGGGCGGTGTGGTGGTGCTCAGCGGCGCCGGCCTGTCGACCGACTCGGGGATCCCGGACTACCGGGGCCCGTCCGGTTCGGCCCGCCGGTCCACGCCGATGACGTATCAGACGTTCACCGGTGATCCGGTCGCCCGGCGGCGCTACTGGGCGCGCAGTCATCTGGGCTGGCGGACGATCGGTGACGCCCGCCCCAACGAGGGGCACCTGGCGGTGGCGCGGCTTCAGGACAGTGGTCTGGTCAGCGGGGTGATCACGCAGAATGTGGACGGGCTGCACCAGGCGGCCGGCGCCCGGGACGTGATCGAGTTGCACGGCAATCTGGCCCGGATCGTCTGTCTGGACTGTGGAGGGCTGTCCGGCCGGGCCGAGTTGGAGGAGCGGCTCACGGCGGCGAACCCGGGGTTCGCGGCGGTGGCGGCCACGGTGAACCCGGACGGGGACGTGGAGCTGGACGACGCCGAGGTGGCCGGGTTCACGGTGGTGGACTGCCGGGCTTGCGGCGGGATGTTGAAGCCGGACGTGGTGTATTTCGGCGAGACCGTCCCGGCGGACCGGGTGGCGCGGGCGTTCGCGCTGGTGGAGGGCGCGCGCACGCTGCTGATTCTGGGGTCGTCGCTGACCGTCATGTCGGGCCGCCGGTTCGTGCTGCGTGCGGTTCGGGAGGGGGTCCGGGTGGCGATCGTGAACCGGGGCGTGACCCGCGGCGAGCCCTATGCCGATCTGATGATCGACGCCCCACTCGGGGTCATTCTCCCGAATCTGGGGATAAATATGGATTCAACAGTGCGGTTACCGTCTTGAAATCGAATTAGGTCCCGCGGCACGTTGACGTGACCGCACTCACTGGGGTTGACTGCCGGAACCGGTACCGAAACCGGTTCCGACACACGCAGGCAACACCATTGGCAACATCTAGGAGCGAGCGTGGCCATCACCATCGCCGACGTGGCGGCCCGGGCCAAGGTCAGTAAGACCACCGTGTCCCGGGTTCTCAACGGCAAGGGTGAGCTGGACGAGACGACGGCGGCCCGGGTCCGGGCGGTCATCGACGAGCTCGGCTACGTCCCGAGTGCCCGGGCGGTCAATCTGGCCCGTGGGCGTACCCGGGTGGTCGCCATGCTGGTCCCCTCGCTCACCTGGCCGTGGATGGGCGAGGTGGTGCAGGGCGCGGTCGACGTCCTCGAGGCTGAGGAGTACGGCCTGCTCCTGTTCACCTGCAACCGTGGCGCGGATTCGATGCGCCAGTTCGCCGCCCAGGTCGCGGCCAAGTCCTTCGACGGGCTGCTGGTCATCGAGCCGGAGGGCACCCTCGACTACATCGCCACGCTGCACTCCCGGGGCCTGCCGATGGTCCTGATCGACGACCGCGACCAGCAGGCGGGACGGATCCCGAGCATCGGCACGACCAACCACACGGGCGCCGGCGCGGCCGCCCGCCATCTCCTCGGGATCGGGCGGCGGAAGCCGCTCATGATCACCGGTCCGTCCCAGTTCGGCTGCACCCAGCAACGCCGGGACGGGTTCGCCTCGGTGTATGCCGAGGCGGGTCATCCGGTGCCCGAGGAACGGATCATGCTGGGCGACTTCACCTTCGGCGTCGGCGCCGAGGCGATCCACCGGGCCGTCGCGGCCGGTGTCGAATTCGACGCCGTCTTCTGCCACAACGACATCTCCGCGGCCGGGGCCATGCAGGCGCTGCTGGAGTCCGGCCGCCGCATCCCGGACGACGTCGCGGTCGTCGGCTTCGACGACATCCCGATGGCGGCGCACACCCAGCCGCCGCTGACCACGGTTCACCAGCCGATGCGCGAGATGGGCGAGGCGGCGGCCCGTACGCTGCTCGCCCACTTCGAGGGCACCCCGCTGCCCAACCGGCCCACGATCATCCCGGCGACCTTCACGGTCCGCTCCTCCACCTGACCGTTCTCTCGCTCCACCCGTAAACCCCACAGGTCCTCGCACCGACCGGCCGCCCACGGCCGGCGATCGGTGGCACCCGGGGCCGGCCGCCGGCCGGTCACGCGATGCCGCACGCCTTCGGGCACCCCTTTCACCCCTTCACCACGTGAATTCCGCAAGGAGCGTTTCGATGCAGAGAAGAAGGCTTTTCACGATCGCCCTGGCCGGTGTGCTCGCAAGCGGCGGGCTCGCCGCGTGCGGCGACTCGCCGAACGACAACAAGAATGCCGCGAACGGTAACAAGACGGACTTCCTGTCGATCGGCATGCCCAACGGCACCGTCACCGAGAACAACAACCCGTTCATCCAGACCTCGGCCGCCGCCTCCCTCGGCTACCGCTGGATGATCTACGAGCCCCTCGGACAGTGGAACAACACCAGGCCGTCCGAGCCGCTGACCCCGTGGCTGGCCAGCGAGATCAAGTGGTCCGCCGACTACAAGACCGTCGACCTGGTGATCCGGGACGGCGTCACCTGGTCCGACGGCAAGCCGCTGACCGCCGAGGACGTGGTGTTCACGCACACCCTGATCAAGGGCAACGAGGCGCTCAACATCTTCGCCATTCCGTACGACTCGATCACGGCGGACGGCAACAAGGTCAAGATGACCTTCAAGACCTCGCAGTTCACCACGCATCACAAGGTCATCGGGCAGACCCCGACCCTCCCCAAGCACGTCTGGGAGAAGATCTCGGACCCGGCCGCCGACCCGATCAAGGACCCGATCGGCAGTGGCCCGTACGTCTTGAAGTCGTTCTCCCAGCAGGCCACGATCCTTACCGCCCGGGAGAGCGGTTACTGGGGTACCAAACCGGCTGTAAAGGAACTCCGCTACACCTCTTACGCCGACAACAACGCGCAGGCGACCGCCCTCGCCAGCGGCGCCTCGGAGTGGAGCTTCGTCTTCATCCCGAACTACCAGCAGACCTTCGTCGCCAAGGACCCGGAGCACTACAAGGTCTGGGCGCCGGGCGTGCTGGGCATCCACGGCCTCTACATCAACACCACCAAGAAGCCGTTCGACGACCCGAAGCTGCGGCAGGCCATGAACATGGTCATCAACCGCAACGACATCTTCGTGCAGGCCGAGGCCGGCTACTTCCACCCGGAGATCAAGAGCGTCACCGGCCTGCCGGAGGGCGCGGGTGACGCCTACGTCACCGACGAGTTCAAGGGCAAGACGTTCACGGTCGACGCGGCCGGCGCCAAGAAGCTGCTCGAGGAGTCGGGCTACAAGTACGACGGCACCAAGCTGCTGGACAAGTCCGGCAAGCCGGTGACCATCAAGCTCACCGACCCGGCGCCGTGGTCCGACTACCAGACCTCGCTGGAGATCATCAAGAGCAACCTGGCGGAGATCGGCATCGAGGCCACGGTGGAGAAGCCGAACCAGAACGTCTGGGACGCCAACGTGCAGAAGGGCGACTTCGAGGCCGCCATCCGCTGGACGAACGGCGGCTCGACCCCGTTCGACATCTACCAGACGGTGATGGACGGCGACCTCATGAAGCCGATCGGCACCGCCGCTCAGCAGGGCAACTTCGGCCGCTTCCGGAGCCCGGAGGCGACCGCCGCGCTCAAGGCGTACTCGAACGCCACCGATGACGCGGCCCGCAAGACCGCGCTCGCGACGATCCAGAAGATCTTCGTGGAGCAGGCCCCGATGCTGCCGATCGGCTCGGACAACGTCGGTGGCGCGTACAGCACCAAGAACTGGGTCGGCTGGCCGTCGGACTCCGACTCGTACGCCCCCCTGCAGCCCACCCAGGCCGGTGCGCTGACCGTCGTGCTCAAGCTGAAGCCCGCCAACTCCTGATCGCCGCTCGCGGGCGCCCCGGCCTGTCCCCGGGGCGCCCGCCCTCCCCTGTACGAAGGAACCCCGCCCATGACGTCGATCCCGGACGCGAAGGCGCCGGCCGACGAGGTGGTGCTCGAGGCGATCGGCCTGACCAAGCACTTCCCCGTCCGCCGCCGACTGCGCGATCTCTTCTCCAACCGGCATGACGCGGTTCACGCCGTCGATGACGTGAACCTCACCCTCCGACGCGGTCAGGTGGTGGCCCTGGTCGGCGAGTCCGGCTCGGGCAAGTCCACGGTGGCCCGCCTGCTCGCCCAGCTCTATCCCCGCACCGGCGGCGACATCCGGCTGCACGGCGAGTCGACGAAGGTCAGGGCGGGAACGGCGTTCCGCCGCTACTGCGCCCGGGTTCAGATGATCTTCCAGGACCCGTTCGCGTCGCTGAACCCGGTGCACACCATCCGCTACCACCTCACCCGGTCGCTGAAGGTGCACGGCAACGCCGGGTCCACCGACGCCGAGCTGGAGCAGGCGCTGCACACGCTGCTCGACCGGGTCGCGCTCACCCCGCCGGAGCGGTACCTGGACAAGTTCCCGCACGAGCTGTCCGGCGGCCAGCGGCAGCGGGTCGCGATCGCCCGGGCGCTCGGCGCCGAACCGGAGGCCCTGCTCGCCGACGAGCCGGTGTCCATGCTGGACGTGTCGATCCGGCTCGGCATCCTGAACCTGCTGCGTGATCTCAAGGAGCGCCTCAACCTGGCGATCCTGTACATCACCCACGACATCGCGTCGGCCCGGTACTTCGCCGACGAGACGATGGTCATGTACGCGGGCCGGATGGTGGAGGGGGGCGACAGCGAGACGGTCACCCAATCGCCGGCTCACCCGTACACCCGGCTGTTGATCGAAAGCGCCCCGGACCCGGACCGGCTCACCGGCGTCTCCGACGCCTCCTCCCCGAAGGACGGCGGCGAGCCGCCGAGCCTGATCCACCCGCCCAGCGGATGCCGCTTCCACCCTCGTTGCCCGTCGGCGATGCCGCGCTGTTCGACCGAGCTGCCGGTGCCGCTGCAGATCGGTGACGTGCCCGGGCACTGGGCCGCCTGCTGGCTGTACGACACCGAAGAGGTGGCGAAATGAAGTACTTCCTGCAGCGCGTCGCGTTCTACCTGTTCACCGCGTGGGCCGCGATCACCCTGAACTTCTTCATCCCCCGGATGATCCCGGGCGACCCGGTGCAGGCGCTGGTCACCAAGTACCAGGGCCAGCTCAGCAGCAAGGCGATCGACTCCCTGTACGTCCTGTTCGGTCTGAACAAGGACGCCAACCTGTGGGAGGAGTACGTCGACTACTGGCAGCAGTTGCTCTCCGGCGACCTGGGCCTGTCGTTCACCTTCTTCCCCACTCCGGTGTCCGAGATCATCAGCAGCAGCCTCCCGTGGACGCTGCTGCTGGTCGGCATCACCACGGTGATCAGCTTCCTGCTCGGCACCGGGCTCGGCGTGCTGGCCGGCTGGCGGCGCGGCTCGTGGACCGACGGTCTGCTGCCGGTCACCACGTTCCTGTCGTCGGTGCCCTACTTCTGGCTCGGCATCATCGCGATCTACCTGTTCACCGGCCCGGACAGCTTCTTCCCGTCGTCCGGCGGCTTCGACGCGGGCCTGGTGCCGGCGTTCGACCAGTACTTCATCCCGAGCGCCATCCAGCACAGCCTGCTGCCCGCCCTGACCATCCTGATCTCCTCGGTCAGCGGCTGGATCCTCAGCATGCGCAACATGATGGTGACCGTTTCGTCCGAGGACTACATCACCGTGGCGCACGCCAAGGGCCTGTCCGACCGGCGGGTCGCGATGAGCTACGCGGCGCGCAACGCGCTGCTGCCCAACGTCTCCGGCTTCGCGCTGTCCCTCGGCTTCATCGTCGGCGGCACACTGCTCGTGGAGATCGTCTTCTCGTACCCGGGTGTCGGGTTCCAGCTGTTCCAGGCGCTGGGCGCCTCGGACTACCCGCTCATGCAGGGCATCTTCCTGATCATCACGATCTCGGTGCTGGTGGCCAACCTGCTGGCGGACATCGCGTACCTGCTCCTCGACCCGCGCACCCGCAAGGAGGGCTGAGCGATGACTGCTTCCGCTGTGACGATGGAGCAGGTGACACCGATCGCGGCGCCCGCGAAACGGCAACGGTTCCGGTTCGTCGCCAACAAGAAGGCGGCCTTCGGCCTGGTCATCCTCGCCGTCTACGGGGTGCTGGCGATCATCGGGCCGTGGATCGTCCCGTACGACCCGGGCGCCCGCGGCGGCGACCTGGTCCAGCCACCGTCCACCGAGCACTGGATGGGCACCACCCACCTGGGCCAGGACGTGTTCAGTCAGCTGCTGGCCGGCACCCGCAGCGTGATGTTCGTCGGCTTCTTCGCCGGCATCGTGGCGACCGTGCTGTCCGTCCTCATCGGGGTGACCGCCGGTTACGTCGGCGGCAAGACCGACGAGGTGCTCTCCGCGCTCTCCAACGTCTTTCTGGTGATCCCGGCGCTGCCGCTGATCATCATCATCACGTCCAGCCTGGACAATGCCGAGGACTGGCTGATCGCGCTGGTCATCGGCCTCACCTCGTGGTCCTGGAACGCCCGCGTGCTACGGGCGCAGACGCTGTCGCTGCGGCGGCGCGACTTCGTCGAAGCGGCCCGGGCCACCGGCGAGCGGACCTGGCGGGTGATCGTCTTCGAGCTGCTGCCCAACCTCACCGCGGTGATCGCCTCCGGTTTCGTCGGCACCGTCATCTTCGCGGTGCTCTCCGAGATCACCCTGGCGTTCATCGGCGTCACCTCGGCCACCACCTGGAACTGGGGCACCATCCTGTTCTGGGCGCAGGGTCAGCAGGCGCTCGCGCAGAACGCCTGGTGGTGGTTCGTGCCGGCGGGTCTGGCCATCGCGGTTCTCGGCACCGCGCTCGCGCTCGTCAACTTCGGCATCGACGAGTTCGTCAGCCCCCGGCTCCGCAGCGCCGGAAAAACCAAGATCAAGACCAACACCGGGCGTACGGTACGGATGCGCATCGGCTTCACCCCGGTCATCCGGAAGGAGCCCACCCCGTGAACGAGCCCGTTCTGGAGATCCGCAACCTGAACGTCGACTACGGTCTCGGCGATCAGGCGGTCCACGCGATCCGCGACGTCAGCCTCACCCTGCACCGCGGCGAGGTGCTGGGACTGGCCGGGGAGAGCGGATCCGGCAAGTCCACCCTCGCCTACGGCATGACCCGCCTGCTGCCGCCGCCCGGTGCGATCACCGGCGGCGAGGTGATCTACCACCCGGAGAAGGGCGACCCGTACGACGTCCTGGGCCTGACCGACCGCCAGTTGCAGGCGTTCCGGTGGGCCGAGACGGCGATCGTGTTCCAGGGCGCGATGAACTCGCTGAACCCGGTGCACAAGATCTCCACCCAGCTCACCGACGTGCTCCGGGCACACGACCCGAAGATGAGCGAGAACAGCCGCAACGCCCGGGCCCGGGAGATGCTGAAACTGGTCGGCATCGCGCCGGACCGGATGGACGCCTACCCGCACCAGCTCTCCGGCGGCATGCGGCAGCGCGTCATGATCGGCATGGCGCTGATCCTCCAGCCACAGGTCGTGATCATGGACGAGCCGACCACCGCGCTCGACGTGGTGATGCAGCGGCAGATCCTCGGCCAGCTCGTGGAGCTGCGGGAACGGCTCGGCTTCTCGGTCATCTTCATCACCCACGACCTGTCGCTGCTCGTCGAGTTCTCCAACCGGATCGCGATCATGTACGGCGGCCGGATCGTCGAGGAGGCGCCGGCCGCCGCGATCTACCGGGACGCGCTCCACCCGTACTCCTCGGGTCTGCTCGGATCCTTCCCGGCCCTGCGGGGACCGCGCCGCGAGCTGACCGGCATCCCCGGCTCGCCGCCCGACCTGAAGGGCATGCCGGGCGGGTGCTCGTTCCACCCGCGGTGCCCGAAGGCCTTCCACCCGTGTTCGGAGAGGATCCCGGTGCTCACGCCGCGCGGGGACCGCTCGGTGGCCTGCTGGCTGATGGAGAGCTGATGGAATTCACCTGGGGCGTTGCCACCTCGGCCTATCAGGTCGAGGGCGCCGCCGGCGAGGACGGGCGGACCCCGTCCATCTGGGACACGTTCGCCCGCGACGTGGTCGGCGAGACCGGCGACGTGGCATGCGACCACTACCACCGGATGCCGTCGGACGTGCAACTGATCAAGAGTCTGGGGGTGAACGCGTACCGGTTCTCGACCTCGTGGACCCGGATCCAGCCGAACGGGCGCGGTCCGGCGAATCCGGCGGGCCTGGCCTTCTACGACCGGCTGGTCGACGAGCTGCTGGGCAACGGGATCGAGCCGTGGCTGACGCTCTACCACTGGGATCTGCCGCAGGAACTGGAGGACGCCGGGGGCTGGGCCAACCGGGACACCGCCTACCGGCTCGCCGAGTACTCCTCCTTCGTCATCTCCCGTCTGGGAGATCGCGTGCGGAACTTCTCGACGGTCAACGAGCCGTGGTGCGTCGCCTACCTCGGCTACGAACACGGCGTCTTCGCGCCCGGCCGGCGGGATCCCGGTGCGGCCGTCGCGGCCACCCACCATCTGCTGCTCGGGCACGGGCTGCTGGCCTCCCAGTTGCGGTCTCCGGACAGAACGGTCAGCATCCCGCTCAACATCGGCACGGCCACCCCCGCGTCCGACGACCCGCTGGACATCGCGGCGGCCTGGCGAGCCGACGGCAACGTGGCGCGGATCTTCCTCGACCCGCTCCGGCACGGCCGGTATCCCGCGGACGTCGTCGAGGATCTCGCGGCCCGCGGCTACGAACTGCCGGTCCGCGACGGGGACATGGAGATCATCTCGACGCCGATCGACCTGCTCGGGGTCAACTTCTACTTCGGGCAGGACTTCGCCGGGCGCGACCTCGACGGCAACACCGTCGACGCGGCCGGCCGCCCGGTCGTCCGGGAGATCAAGCCGGACGCGCCGCGTACCGACCTGGGCTGGCCGGTCACCCCGGACCGGTTCACCACGCTGCTGCTGCGACTGCACCGCGACTACGGGTTCCCGCTCGTGGTCACCGAGAACGGCGCGGTCTACCCGGACCACCCGGACCCGGA
The DNA here is from genome assembly GCF_040656595.1 of Actinoplanes sp. NPDC049802. NCBI lineage: Bacteria > Bacillati > Actinomycetota > Actinomycetes > Micromonosporales > Micromonosporaceae > Actinoplanes > Actinoplanes sp. NPDC049802. The sequence goes on along the minus strand of NZ_JBFAMR010000043.1, from coordinate 56,246 downwards.
CGGGTTCGTCGAGGACACCGAGCGGACCGCGTACCTCGCGGCCCACGTCGACGCGGTCGCCGCGGCCCGCGCCCAGGGCGCCGACGTGCGCGGCTACTTCGCGTGGTCGCTCATGGACAACTTCGAGTGGGCCGAGGGCTACGCGAAACGGTTCGGCCTGGTGCACGTCGATTACGAGACCCAGACGCGTACGCCTAAACGCAGTGCGCTCTGGTTCCGTGATCGCATAGCGTCCGGAATATGACCGACTATCTCTCGCTGAACCGTGCCAATTGGGATGATCGGGCGGCCGCCCACGCGAGTTCGCCCGATTACGGTGTCGCCAGGTTCGCCGACGATCCGGCGTTCCTGAGCGACGTGGTGCGATTCGACCGACAACGGCTCGGCGACGTGTCCGGGCTGCGAGGCGTGCATCTCCAGTGCCACATCGGCACCGACACCGTCTCGCTGTCCCGGCTCGGCGCCGACATGACCGGCCTCGACTTCTCCGGCGCCTCGCTCACCGAAGCACGCTCCATCGCTCTCGCCGCCGGCGCCGAGATCGATTTCGTTCAAAGCGATGTGTACGCGGCCCGCGAGGCCCTGGAAGGCGAATTCGACCTGGTCTACACCGGGATCGGGGCGCTCTGCTGGCTGCCCTCGGTGCGACGCTGGGCGCAGACCGTCGCGTCGCTGCTCGCACCGGGCGGCCGGCTGTTCCTCCGTGAGGGGCACCCGGTGCTGTGGGCGCTCGACTACGACCGCACCGACGGGGTCATCGCCCTGGCCGAGCCGTACTTCGAGCAGGAACAGCCGCAGATCTACGACGAGCCGGGGACGTACGTGGCGACCGACCACGCGTTCACCCACAGCGTCACCCACGAGTGGAACCACGGCATCGGCGAGACCGTCACCGCGATCCTCGAAGCCGGGCTCGTCCTCACCGGACTCGAAGAACACCAGAGCGTGCCGTGGGACGCCCTGCCGGGACGGATGCGCCGGATCGACGGCGGTGAGTGGCAGCTCACCGAGAAGCCGGAGCGGCTGCCGCACACGTACACCCTGCAGGCCCGCAAGCCCGTTTAATGATCGCCTCCAACGGGGTATTCGCCGCTCATCCCCGTTTGGAGGCTCTCATGCGTATCGGTGCGGTTCTCATCGTCATCTGGCTCGTGCTCGGCGTCATCGCCGCCTACGAGCGCGGCTACTTCTCCGACAGCGAAGACGCCAGCTGCGCGGAGGCGGGCACGGTCATCGTCACCACCGTCGCCGGGCCGCTGAACTGGATGGGCGTCAACCCCAAGGTCAAGTGCGACGTCCCCGAGCCGAGCAAGTGATCCCCCTCATCTGAGGAAACCCCGCTCGTCGACGTGCCGGGTGGGCTCGCCGAAGAACAACTCCGGATCGGCCGGGCCCACCGCGAAGTTGAGGGTGTCCTGGCGGTACTCCCACCGGCCGCCCTCGCTCACCGGCCACGACATCCGGTAGTTCACCTGCCAGCGCAGCCACTGCCCCGGCCCCAGCCACACGCCCGGCGGACGATGGTCCCGGCCCGGGGCGCCGTGCCGGGCGAGCAGCAACTCGACCCGGACGCCCCGGTCCGCCCGGACCAGCCGCAGCCCCGACCGGCCCGCGCCCGGCTCCCGCTCCGGCGGCTCGACGTCGATCGACTCCACAGGCACGAAGTTGTTACGCTCCGTTATGGACACCTCGTGCACGACACCGGATCGGCGGCCCGGCAACCGAAACCCCACAGGCACCGCGTTACGCCGCGCCGCACCCGGCCCGCCCCGGGAGAGTCTGGTCCACTCGGTGCTCACCCACTGCGCCACGACGTCCACGACCGCCCCCTCCCGCCACGTCATCTTCGCTGCTCCGACAGCGTGAGAGCACGGATTATCCGCCTGTTGGACATTCGCCCTCCGACGGCACGCCGAACGAGATCGACCACTTGATCTGGAGCGCGCTCCAGGTTCTACGGTCGATACCGGAGAGCCCGCCACGAGGGGAGAACACTGATGGAACTGCGTGACTTCGGCCGTCTGGGACAGATCAGCGCGCTGACTCTGGGTGGTGGGGGCATCGCGGGCGTGTGGGGCGGAACCGACCGCGCCGAGGCGATCGCGACCGTCCACGCGGCACTCGACGCCGGCATCACCATGCTCGATCTGGCCCCCAGCTACGGCGCCGACTTCGAATCGGAACGCGCGACCGCCGAGGCCCTCCGACTCCGCCCCGCCCCCGACGTCATGATCACCAGCAAGGTGCAGCTGCACGACGGCGGTGACCTCCCGAACCGGATTCGCCACAGCCTCCAGGCCAGCCTCACCCGCCTGGGCCGCGACCACCTGGACCTGCTTCTGCTGCACACCCAGCTGCGCCGTGGCGGAACCACCCCACCCGAAACCGTCAGCCCCGACGATTACCGCGACGAGATCGTCGTCGCTTTCGAGGCGCTCCGCGACGAAGGCCTGATCCGCGGCTGGGGCATCACCGCGGTGGGCGACCCCACCCCCATCATCGACGCGTTCCAGCACACGCCGCGCCCCGACGCCGCCCAGATCGTCGTCAACCCGCTCCACCAGAACGGCGACCTGTGGATCCACGGCGACACGGTCCGCCCCGACAACCCGGCCCTCATCGAAGCCGCCGCCTCCGCGGGCGTCGCCGTCAGCGCCATCCGCGTCGTCGCCGCCGGCTCCCTCACCAGCACCCTCGACCGCGAAGTCCCGTCCACCCATCCCGCCGCCGTCGACTTCGCACGGGCCGAGCCGTACCGCAAACTGGCCGCCGAACTCGGCGAGACCCCCGCCGCCCTGGCCCACCGCTACGCCCTGACCGTCCCCGGAGTCTCCACCGTGGTCCTGGGTGTGAAGAACCGCACCGAACTGGCCGAATGCCTGGCCGCCGAGGCCCGCGGCCCGCTGACGCCCGACGAGATGGCGGCCGTCACCGCCCTGACCACCCGCTGACTCCGATACCGCTCCCGGCGGGCGGCCTGTCCGCCGGGCCGGCCGGAGACGAGCGCACCCCGCTGCGGATCGGGCCGAGGCGACGACCTCGGCCGATTCCTCGGCTCCGGCGCCTTGGTGCCGATGAGACGCGTGACCAGGAAGGCACTGCGTGCCCGGCTTCTCCGGCCGGGCCGTCACCCTTCCACAGCGCACGCGATTCACCGGAGCTGGAGGTCTCTGCCGCCGATGGCCGCCCGAACCCGTATCCCACTGAACCCGGTGATCTCCTGGATCGTCCTCGGGTCTTTCACCGCTGTGGTGCTGTCCACGTTCATGCTGCCGGCCGCGCCGGTGATCCAGAGCTGCATCCTGGTGGTGGCGACAGCCGGCATCTTCTACGGCGCACGCCGCAACGGTGCCGAGGACCGGCTCACCTGGCGATTCGCGTTCCTGACCGGCGCCATGGAGGTGATCGCCAACGTCATGCGCGCGGTGCTGCCGACCGGGCACGGCTGGGTCTCCTACCTGCCGGACATTCCGACGATGGCGGCCTATCTGTTCCTGATGGCCACCGTCGTCCGGATGCTGCGGCTGCACGGCCGGTTCCGCGGGCCGAGCGACTACCTCGACCTGCTGCTGGTCGGGCTCGGTCTCGCCCTCGCCGCCTGGATCCTGGTCATCGAACCGAACCTGGGCAGCGGCGCGCCGCTGTTGACCCGGCTGCTCAACACGGCCTACCCCCTGATCAGCATCATGATTCTCTTCATGGGCGGCATGTTGCTGTTCACCAGCGCGAAACTGCGGCCGGCCCTGGGCATGATGATCGCCGGCGTGGCGGCCACCGTCGCCGGTGACGTGATCTGGGCGCTGGACTCCATCGGCGCGGATCCGCCGTTGACTCTCGCGTCGGCCTGCTACGCGACCGCGGTGGCCGCGATCTGTTCGAGCAGCCTGCACCCCTCGATGCGGATCCTGACCCGGCGGGAGAAGCTGCCGGCGAAGGCGCCCAGCACCGCGCGGATGACGTGTGTGGCGTCCGCGCTGAGCGTTCCGCTCGTCACCTTCGGCCTGTATCACCCTTCGACGCTCCTGGCCTCGGCGGTCGTCATGGTTCTCAGCTGCCTGATGGGCGCCGTCGTCACCGTCCGGATGGTGACGTCGATCCGGATGTACTCGGCGATCCAGGCCCGACTCACCTGGCAGGCGAGCCACGACGCGCTGACCGGCCAGCCGAACCGGGCGCTACTGTCGGCGCAGCTCGACGAGATGCTCCAGACCCGCCGCGACGGTGTGGCCGTGCTCTTCGTCGACCTGGACCGGTTCAAGAGCATCAACGACACGTGGGGACATCCGGCCGGTGATGAACTGCTGATCAGTGTCGCGGGCCGAATCCGGGACGCGCTGCGCAGCGAGGACGTCCTCGCCCGTGCCTCCGGTGACGAGTTCGTCGCGGCATGCCCGCACATCCCGTCCCAGGAGGCGGCGATCCAGCTCGGCGAACGGGTCCTCGCCGCGTTCGCCGACGCGTTCCGGCTGGGCACGGCCGCGGTGACGGTCACCGCGTCGATCGGGGTCGCCTACGCCGCCGCCGACCGCGACGTCGACGCGGAAGAACTGCTGCGGGAGGCCGGCAACGCCATGAACCGGTCGAAGGCCGCCGGCCGCCGCACCGTCACGGTGTACGGCGGTGACCTCGCGGCGGCCACGGCCCGGCGCGCCGGGCTGGAGGAGCTGTTGCAGGGCGCCGCCGACCGCGGCGAACTGGCCATGATGTACCAGCCGATCGTCGCCCCGGACACCGGCCGTGTCCTCGGCTTCGAGGCCCTGATGCGCTGGGCGAACCCGGTATACGGGCCGGTATCCCCGGCCGAGTTCATCCGGATCGCCGAGGAATCCGGTCAGATCGTGCAGATCGGGCGCTGGTCGTTGCGACAGGCCGTCTCTCAACTGTCGCGTTTCCACCGGATCGACCCGGCGCTGACGATGAGCGTGAACCTGTCCACCCGGCAGTTGCGCGACGAGGAGCTGATCGATCTGGTGGCGGACACCCTGACCGGCAACGACGTACCGCCCCACGCGGTGTTCCTCGAGGTCACCGAAACCGCGATGATCGACGACGCGGATCAGGCGGACACCACCTTCGCCGCCCTCAAGACGGTCGGGGTACGCCTGTCGGTCGACGACTTCGGCACCGGCTACTCGTCGATGTCGTTCCTGCGCAGATACCCGATCGATCAGGTGAAGATCGACCGGTCGTTCGTGTCCGGGCTCGGGGGCAACCACGACGACGAGGCGATCTGCGCCTCGGTGGCGACCCTCGCCAGATCGATGGGCCTGCACCTGGTCGGCGAGGGTGTGGAGACCCCCGAACAGCTCGACGGCCTGATCCGGATCGGCTGCGAGAAGGCACAGGGCTGGCTGTTCGGCAAAGCGATGACCGCGCAGGACGCGACAGTGCTGCTCAGCGGTGGCGCCACCCTCCCCGGCGGCGCCGACCGGTACGCACAGGCCACCGTCTGAGCGGCGGCGGCCACCGATCTCAGCCCGGCGGCCGCGGCACGGGCGGGACCACCGAACGGGCTCGCGCGGCTCGGCGTGACAGCCCGAACGGTCCGGAACGACGAAAACCCCGTACCGGAAAGATGAGAGCGGCGGAGAGGCGGAAACTCAGCCGGGCAAGGTTCGCCGGCGGGGTGGCCCACGAAGGTTTCAAGATCTGAAGGCCTTCGTCGGCCACCCCGCACTCGACCGTCTAGTCCCGCTCGATCAGGTGCCCGACGAGCTGCGGCCCCATCAGGACGGCGACCCCCGACCCGTCCCGGCGGGCGTCCGGCTCGGGAAGCTCGACCGGCTCACCGGTGCTGCTGGCGCCGACCGGCCGCGGCCCGACCCAGGCGACGGCCAGGCGCGACTCGCCCTTGAGGAACCGCTGGACCCGCACTCCGCCGGTGGCCCGGCCCTTGGCCGGGTAGGAGGCGAAGGGTGAGACCTTGACCTGGGTCCCGGTGGAGGTGACGACCATCGGCGCGCCGTGCGCTTCGTCCGCCGTGGCGACCGCGTTGAAGGAGACCACCTCGGCGTCCGGGGCGACGTTGACGCCCGCCATGCCGCCGCCCTTGAGGCCCTGCGGCCGGACCAGTTTCGCCGGGAACCGCAGCAGGTTGGCGTCGGAGGTGATGAAGACGAGCGCCTCGTTTCCGTCGGTGAGCCAGGTGGCCTGGAGCACCTCGTCCCCCTCCTTGAGGGTGATCACCTCGAACTCGTCGGACCGCACCGGCCACTCCGGCGCGCAGACCTTGACGATGCCCTGTTTCGTGCCCATGGCGATACCTGGCGAGCCCTCCGAGGTCAGTGGCGCGAGGCCCACGACCCGTTCGCCCTGATGCAGCGGGACGATCTCGGACGCGGACATGCCGCCGCGCAGCGACACGGTGCCCGATTGTTCCGGAAGGACCGGAAGCGGCAGCACGTCGGTCTTGAACGCCCGCCCCCGGTTGGTGATCAGCAGGATCCGCCCGCGGGCCGTCGAGTGGATGACGGCCCGGACGGCGTCGTGTTTGACCCGGCCGCTACGGCTGCGGGCCTCGGTGGACTCCTCGCTCTCCGCCGCGGTCCGGGCGATCAGCCCGGTGGCCGAGAGGATGACCTGGCACGGGTCGTCGGCGACCTCCAGCGGTCCGGCCGGCACCGACGCGGCGAGGACCTCCTTGAGGTCACCGTCGATGAGGGTGGTCCGCCGGGCCGCGCCGAACTGTTTGGCGACGGCGGCCAGCTCGTCGGAGACGACCTTCTTCAGCACCGCCTCGTCGTCGAGGATGCGGCTGAGCTCGGCGATCTCGTTACGCAACCGGTCCTGTTCGGCTTCCAGCTCGATCCGGTCGAAGCGGGTGAGCCGCCGCAGCGGGGTGTCCAGAATGTACGTCGCCTGGATGTCGGAGAGCCCGAACTCGCTCATCAGCCCGGTCTTGGCGGTGGCCGCGTCGTCGCTGGCCCGGATCAGCGCGACGACCCGGTCGATGTCGATGAGCGCGATGAGCAGACCGTCGACGAGGTGCAGCCGGTCCTCGCGTTTGGTGCGCCGGAACAGCGTCCGGCGGGTCACCACGTCGTAGCGGTGCTGGACGAAGACCTCGAGAAGGGCCTTCAACCCGAGCGTACGAGGTTGGCCGTCGACGAGGACGAGGTTGTTGATGCCGAAGGAGCTCTCCAGCGGGGTCAGACGGTACAGATCGGCGAGCAGGGCCTGCGGGTTGACGCCGACCTTGCACTCGACGACGAGCCGGGTGCCGTGCTCGCGGTCGGTGAGGTCCTTGACGTCGGCGATGCCGGTGAGCCGGGCCGGCTGCCGCTGGCCACGCCGCGGGCCGGAGGTGATGACCTTGCCCTTCACCTCGTCGGTGATCGCCTCGATGATCTTCTCGGCGCCGATGCCGTAGGGCAGCTCGGTGATGGTGATGGCCTGCCGGCCGCGGCCGCCCTCGAGGGGGCCGGTCTCGGCACGGGCCCGGATCCGGACGACGCCGCGGCCGGTCTCATACGCCCGGCGCACCTCGTCGAGGCCGAGCAACTGGCCGCCGGTCGGCAGGTCGGGGCCGGGCACGTAGCGCATCAGCTCGTCGAGGTCGGCCCCGGGTTTGCGGATGAGCAGCCGGGCGGCGGCCACCACCTCGCCCAGGTTGTGCGGGATCATGTTGGTCGCCATCCCGACCGCGATGCCGGACGTGCCGTTGACCAGCAGGTTCGGGAAGGCGGCGGGCAGCACCCTGGGCTCGAGCTCGTTGCCGTCGTAGGTGGGCTTGAAGTCGACGGTGCCCTCGCCGAGCTCGCCGACGAGCAGCATCGCCTCGCGGGACATCCGTGCCTCGGTGTAACGCGCGGCCGCCGGTCCGTCGTCTGGGGACCCGAAGTTGCCGTGGCCGTCGATGAGCGGCGTGTTGAGCGAGAAGTCCTGAGCGAGCCGCACCAGCGCATCGTAAATTGCGACATCTCCATGCGGATGGTACTTGCCCATTACATCACCGACAACTCGGGCAGACTTCACATAGGGCCGGTCGGGGCGGTGGCCCTGCTCGGACATGGACCACAGGATCCGCCGGTGCACCGGCTTGAGGCCGTCGCGGGCGTCGGGCAGAGCACGCGAGTGGATGACCGAGTACGCGTACTCCAGGTAGGAGTCCTCCACCTCGGTGACCAGTGGGTTGTCGATGATCCGGGCGCCGGCCTGGTCGAACGCTGACAGGTCGACGCGCTTGTCGGTTTTGCGGCGTGCCATTGGTGGAGAACCTCTCAGGCGTCGATCGTCTCTTGGTCGATCCGGCCGGCGGCCTCGATCAACCAGTTCTTACGGGGTTCGACCCGCTCACCCATCAGCAGTTCGAGGGTGGCTTCGGCTTTTTCGGCGTCCTCGATGGTGATCCGCCGCACGGTCCGCTCGGCCGGGTTCATCGTGGTGTCCCACAGTTCGTCGGCGTCCATCTCACCGAGGCCCTTGAACCGGACCACCGGCTTGTGCACCTGCTTGCCGGAGCGCTCCAGCCTGCCGACCGTTCTCTCCATCTCCTCCTGGGTGTAGGTGAAGACGGTCTCCGTGTTACGGCCCTTGGTGACGACCTTGTGCAGCGGGGGCATCGCGGCGAAGAGCCGGCCGTGCTCGATGACGGGCCGCATGTACTTGGCGAACAGCGTGATCAGCAGCGTCCGGATGTGCGAGCCGTCGACATCCGCGTCAGCCATGATCATGACACGGCCGTAGCGCATCGAGCTGATGTCGAAGGTGCGGCCGGAGCCGGCGCCGAGCACCTGCACGATGGCCGAGCACTCGGCGTTGTCCAGGACCTGCTGGAGACTGGCCTTCTGCACGTTGAGGATCTTGCCGCGGATGGGGAGCAGCGCCTGGTACTCCGAGGAGCGGGCCATCCGGGCGGTGCCGAGGGCCGAGTCACCCTCCACGATGAACAGCTCGGAGCGGTCGATGCCGATGGCCCGGCAGTCGACCAGCTTGGCCGGCATGGACGCGCCCTCCAGGGCGGTCTTGCGGCGGGCCGCGTCCTTCTGCTGCTTCTGGGTGAGGCGGACGCGGGCCGCGTCCACCACCTTCTGCAGGACGGTGCGGGCCTCCGTCTTGGTGCGCCGGCCGTCGATCCAGTCCTTGAGGTACGCCTCGACGAGCCCCTGCATGACCCGGGCGACACCGGCCGTGGACAGCTCGTCCTTGGTCTGCGAGGTGAACTGCGGCTCCGGCACGCGGACGTGGATGACCGCGGTCATGCCCTCCAGGAAGTCGTCCAGGACGGGCGGCTCCTCCTTGGGCTTGAGCAGGGCGCGGGCGTTGCGGATCGCCTCGGTGAGAGCGCGGACCAGGGCCCGCTCGAAGCCCTTGCGGTGGGTGCCGCCGTGCATGTTGCGGATGGTGTTGGTGAAGCACTCGACGGTGCGCTCGTAGCCGGTGCCCCAGCGGAAGGCGACCTCGATCTGCGCGGTCCGCACGACGTTGGACTGCATCACGCCGTTGGCGTCGGCGGCGTTCTCCTTGTACGTCCCCTCGCCGGTGACCATCAGCACACCGGAGACCGGCTTGTCGGACGGCGGGGTGAGGAACTCCACCATGTCGGCCAGGCCGTTGGGGTAGTGGAACGTCTCGGTGGCCGGCTCCTCGGCGGTCGCGTCGAAGAGCGTGTACTGCACGCCGGGGACCAGGAACGCGGTGTTGCGCAGCTTGGTCCGCACGGCGTCGACGTCGAGGCGGGCGCCGGTCTCGAAATACCGGGCGTCGTACCAATACCGGATGGAGGTGCCGCTGGGCTCGCCCCGCTTCATCCGGCGGACCACGCGCAGACCGGGCTCACGGGTGAACGCCGCGTCCGGCCCGGGGCCGTCGAAGACGCCGGGCACGCCGCGCTGGAAGGAGATCTCGTGGACCTTGCCGTCCCGCTTCACGGTGACGTCGAAGCGCAGCGACAGGGCGTTGACCGCGGAGGCGCCGACGCCGTGCAGGCCGCCGGAGGTCTTGTAACCGGAGCCGCCGAACTTGCCGCCGGCGTGCAGCCGGGTGAGCACCAGCTCGACGCCGCTCAGGCCGGACTTGGCGTGCACGTCGGTGGGGATGCCCCGGCCGTCGTCGTCGACCTGGACCGAACCGTCCGAGTGCAGGGTCACCGCGACCCGGGTGGCATGCCCGGCGACACCCTCGTCGGTGCAGTTGTCGATGATCTCGTTGGCCAGGTGGTTGATGCCCCGGCCGTCGGTGGAGCCGATGTACATGCCTGGGCGTTTCCGGACAGCGTCCAGCCCTTCCAGGTGCGTGAGGTCGTCAGCCCCGTACAAGGTCTCTGGCTGTGCGGTCACGAGGCGGCACTCCCGATCGGCCATGGGTGGTCAAGTCGGCGCGAGCCTACCCGGCGCCTCCGACACTTCTGCCCCAGGCGAGCCAGGTCCAGGCCATGCCGAGGCCGGAACCGGGAGAAACAACGACAAAAGTGTCCTACGCCACGATCGCCAGAGGCGCGGTCTGCGGCTGCAACGCTCGCCAGAGGTCCAGCGGATAGGACTTGCCCGGAACCGAGACCGGCGGCAACTCCTGGTAGGCGATGAGCTCGTCGGTGACCTCCCGGGTCGCCGAGCAGACCACCACGGTGTCGTGCGGCGCGTACGCCTGCAGCCGGGCCGCCGTGCTCACCACACTGCCGCTGATCATCGCGTAGCCGCCGTCGAAGGCCGCCATCGGGTCGACGATCACCTCTCCGGTGGCCAGCCCCACCCGGGTGCGGACCGGGAACCTGCCGGCCAGGAGTCGCCCCCTCAACGTCTCCTGAACCGACAGGCCCGCTCGTACCGCGGAGGCGGCGGCCTCGGGACCGAACCCGTCCTCCGCGGCGCCGAACACCGCCATCACCGCATCACCCACGTACTTCTCGACGATGCCGCCGCAGTCGCGAACCACCCCGGACACGGCCGAGAAGTAGTCCCGCTGCAGCGCACGCACCTCCGCGCAGTCCAGCCGGTCCACCAGAGCGGTGAAGCCGACGATGTCGATGAACAGCACGGTTACGGTCTGTCGCCGCTCCTGTACGGCGGTAGTGACGGTGGTCATGTCTCACGCTCCCCCAGATCACTGCGTTGACCGGGAGTACGGTGCCAGCCCGGAACAAGACGCGGATCCGCAGAACTACCTATCTCCGTCAGCATCGATTTCCGTCGTTTCTGTGACGTGAAACAGTCCGAACCGACGACAACGTGATACGCCGATACGGATTAGGCTGCCGGACATGGCCAGACAGGGGGACGACGGGCCGCTTGTCGGGCGCACCGGCACGCTGGCCGACATCCAGTCCTTCCTGCGCGACGTCGGCCCCGGTGGGACAGCCGCGGTGTTCGTGACCGGGGAGAGCGGCATCGGCAAGAGCCGGCTGCTGCGGGAGACCGCCGACGCCTTGCGCGGGACGGGCTTCGCAGTGCTCTTCGGCACATGTCTCGACATCGGGGACGCGTCACCGCTGCACCCGGTGCTGCAGGCGTTGCGCCGCCACGACGGCAGCGGCCCGGCCGCGGACGCCGACGACGCCGGCGCGCTGCTCGACCGGGTCTCGCGCGACCTGCGCCGGATCGCCGGCGACCGGCAGCTGCTGCTCGTGCTCGACGATCTCCAGTGGGCCGACCGCAGCACCCGGCAACTGCTGCTCTACCTGCTCGCCGGTCTCGGTGAGGTCCGGGTGTCGGTGCTCGCCGCGATCCGGGCCGAGGCGCTGCACGGGACCCACCCGCTGCGCCGGGTGCTCGCCGAGCTGCGCCGCCTGCGTTCCGTGCGGGTGGTGGACCTGGCCCCGCTCAACCAGCGGCAGACCCACGAGCTGGTCACCGCGATCGTCGGCGGCACCGTGGCGGTGGAGGACGCCGAGCGGGTCTTCAAACGCAGCGGCGGCAACCCGTTCGTCGTCGAGGAACTGGCCCGTGACCTGCGCGACGGCCGGGTCGAGCTGTCCGACACGCTGCGTGAGATCTTCCTGTCCAGGGTGGACGAGCTGCCGCCGAACGCGCACACCGTGGTGCACGCCATCGCGGCCGGAGTGGAGCCGGTCGAGCACGCCGTGCTGGCCGGGGTCGTGCCGCTGCCGGAGGAACAGCTCATCGAGGCGATCCGGGCCGCGGTCACGCACCGGTTCGTGGCGCGCGACGGCGACGGCTACAAGCTGCGGCACCGGCTGGTCGCCGAGGTGCTGGAGCAGGAGGTGCTGCCCGCCGAGGCGGCGTCGCTGCACCGGCGGTACGCGGAGGCCCTGGAGTCGATCGACGGCGAGCCGGACAACGCCCGCCTGGCGTACCACTGGCAGCGGGCCGGGGAGCCGGGCCGGGCACTGCCCGCCGTGGTGGCCGCCGCCCGCACCGCCGAGAGCATGTACGGCTTCGCCGAGGCGCACCGCTACTGGACCATCGCGCTGCAGCTCACCGAGGAGGCCGACCGCCGGCGTACCGAACTGCTGGCGAACGCCGCCGAGTCGGCCCACCAGTGCGGCGAGCACCTGCTGGCGCTGGCCCGGCTGGAGGAGCTGGCCGGACGGCCCGACGCGCCCGGGCAGGCCGGAGTGCACCTGCGGCGAGCCCGCTACCTCGCGGCCGCCGGGCGATCGGCGACCGCCGAGACCGAGTACCACCGGGCCCTGGAGGCGCCGGACTGCACGCCGCGCCAGCGGGCCTCGGCGGCGGCCTACCTGGCCGAGCTGCTCCTGCATCTGGGGCGGTACGCGGACGCCAACCAGCACGCCCGCGACGCCCTGGAGCTGGCCGCGGTGAACGGGGCGACCGCCGACCTGGTCCGGGCGAGCGCCGCGCTGGGCTTCAGTGCCGCGCTGCGGGAGGATCCGGACGCGGGTCTGGCCGTCATCCGGCACGGGGTGGAGATCGCCGAACGGTCCGGCCACCCGGACGACCTCGGGGTGGCGTACCTCCACCTCGCCGAACTGCTGGCCGGCCCGCTGAACAGCGTCGAGGAGGGGATCCTGGTGGCCCGCCGCGGCGCGGACAAGCTGTCCTCGCTCGGCGTCGGCCGGACCTACCAGACCCGGCTGCTGGCGATCGCGGCGAACGGACTGTTCCGAATCGGACAGTGGGCCGAGGCGGACGCGGTGCTGGACAGCGCGATGCGCAACCGCCCGTCCGGAGCGGACGCGGTCGAGCTGCTGCTGGCCCGGTGCCGGCTCTGGGTCGGTTTCGGCGAGCTGGACAAAGCCCGCGCCGCCCTGGACGCGGCGGCGACCCTGCTGGCCGGCGGCGGCGCGCGGCACGTGCTGCCGATGCTGACGTTGCGGGCCGGCCTGGCCATGTGGCAGGGCGAGCACGCCGCCGCGCGGGCCGCCGTGCAGCGTGGGCTCACCGAGAGCCGCTCCGACGATCTGGTACTGCTGAGCGTGCTGGCCTGGCACGGGCTGCGCGCCGAGGCGGAGGCGCACGTGGCCGGCCAGACGGTCGACCCGGGGGCCGTGCGCCGCCTGCGGACGGTGATGGAGCGCCTGGTCAAGGGGGTGGTGGACGCGTCGCCCGCGGTTCGTGCGGTGGTCGACGGCTACCTCGACCTGTGCGCCGCGGAGCTGAGCCGGGTCGAGGACCGGCACGATCCGGAACCGTGGGCGAGGGCGGTGGCGACCTGGGACCGGCGCCAGCAGCCGTACCCGGCGGCCTACTCCCGGCTCCGGCACGCCGAGGCCACGCTGCAACGCCGGCTCCGCCGGCCGGTGGCGATCTCCGGGCTCCGGCAGGCGTACGCGACCGCGACCGCGATGGGCGCCCGTCCACTCACGAGCGAGATCGTGGGGGTCGCTCAGCGGTTCCGGGTCGCGCTGGCCGACGACGCGCAGACGGTGCCGATGCCGGTGCCCGAGCAGCCCGTCGACGAACTCTCCTCGCTGACCGGCCGCGAACGCGAGGTGCTGGCCGCGGTGGCGGAGGGCTTGACCAACCGGGAGATCGGTGAGTTGCTCTTCATCAGCGAGCGCACCGTCGGCGTGCACCTCGGGCACATCTTCGACAAGCTCCAGGTCCGGACCCGGGTGCAGGCCAGTCGCGTTTTCCTGACAGCAGCCTGACCAGGCAATCGTTACCTCGCCGTGACATACGTACGCGGAATACGTAGTTCTACCGATCCGATCGGCGGACCCCCGGTGGAAGTGTGTGTCGCACGGGGGAGCACCGCCCGGCGACCAGCTTCGCCGGGCGGTGCTGGGGGCCCTCCGCTGTCTTGCATCATTCACGGAGGAACCGATGACCCAGCCCATCTGGGGCCCCGTTCAGCAGGAGATGTCCGACATCCTGCAACGGCACCCCGACGACGTGCCCGGAGTGGTTGACCAGCTGGCGAAGCTTCAGGAAGTCCTGTGCCAGGTGCCGCCGTTGCTCCACAGCAACCCGCTGGCCGACTTCAACAAGCTCTACCTCACCATCACCGAGAACGTGCTCGAGCGTCTCTACGCCGGCAAGTTCAAAGATCCGGCGTTCCTGGCCCGGCTCGATGTCGAGTTCGCGGCGCGTTACTTCGACGCGCTGCGCTACTGGACCGAGGCCAGCCCGGCCTGCCCGGGCGTCTGGGCCGGCCTGTTCTGCCGGGTGCCCGGGCCGGACGCCCGCGCGCTCCCGTCGGCGGTCGCCGGCGTCAACGCGCACATCAACTTCGACCTGCCGTTCGCACTGGTGACCACCTTCGACCATCTGGGCAGCGACCCGGTCGACGGCAGCGACCAGCACCACGACTACCTCCAGGTCAACGACATCTTCGCCGAGGAGATCCCCGGTCTGCGCCGCGGTTACCTGGACCGCTGGCAGCTGCTCATCGACACGATGAACGGCGACCTGGACGACTGGTGGCAGGGCGAGATGGTGGAATACACCCGCAATGTCGCCTGGCGCAATGCCCAGCGGATCTGGGCTCTGCGGCACGACCTGATCGAGCTCGACAAGGAGCGGCGGCGGCTGGACAAGACCGCCACCGGCCTCGGCAAGCTCCTTCTGTCGCCCTTCGGCGGATTCCTGCAATAACCACCCCGGTAACTCGGTCCCGCGGGGGGCGGGCCGAGTGTGGGGACCATCGGCTGGGGCCGGCCCGAGGGGCGGGCCGGCCTCGGCCGATGATGGTCACCCGCTTCATCAGCACCGGACAGGGGCCGACGTCACCCGCTTCATCAGGGCCGCCCAGGAGCCGACATCAACCCACGATGATCAGGCGGGCCGTGGTGGTGGAGCCGTCACGGACCCCGCCGACACCGACGGTCGCGCCCACGGTCACGGCGCTGCGCTCGGTCTTCTCCCGTTTCACCCGGTCCACCACGCGCAACGGGTCGCCGAAGGTCCACGAGCCCTCGAAGCCGTCGGACGACTTCACGGTGAACCGGTCACCCTCCACTGCGATCACCTCGCCGCGCTGCACCACGATCGTGCGCGTGCCTCCGTCACGCGTCTCCACGACCACCTCGCCGTGCAACGCGTTCTTCCGCAACAGTTTGCGGACGGCGTGCGGCCGCGCCTTCCCCGGGCCGGCGGACGGTCCGGCGGACGGTCCGCCGGCGAGCTCCTCGGTGAAGCCGACCTCCTGCAGAGCGACCGCTTCGGCGGCGACGTCAGCCACGGTCTCCGGCGCTGCCCGCGGCGCGCCACACCCGGCCAGGGCCAGGACGATACAGAGGATCAAAACCTTCGGGGTACGTGTCATGCCCACGATCCTGAGCCGCCCGCGATCGGGAAACGTCAGCCCATTGTTCGGGACCGGTAAAGCTCCACGGTGAACATGGCGCCGCCCTCCGGGGCGTGACCGGCCGTGATCCGCCCACCGAGCCGGGTCACGAGACGGGCCGCCAGCGCCAGCCCGAGCCCGCTGCCCACCGCGCGGACGCCCCGGTAGCGCCGGTTCAGCTCGCCCCGCTCGAACGCCACGGCCAGATCGTCGTCGGTGAACCCCGGCCCACCGTCACGGACCTCGACGATCCCGCCCTCCACGAGCCTGCCCTCCCGGCCGTACACGTCCCTGCCGTACGTATCACCGCCACGCCCGTCACCGCCACGCCCGTCACCGCCACGCGCGTCACCGCCGTGCACGTCCTGGCCAGGCGCGGCCTGGTCAGGGGCCATCCGGTCGGGAGCCGGCTCGGACCGGGCGCCCCCGGCCGGCCGGGCCGCCAGGATCAGCGGCGCACCCGCCGGGACCACGCGCAACGCGTTCTCGCAAAGGCCGTCGATCACCTGCCGGATCCGCCCGGCATCGGTGTGGACGAGGACCGGCCCGTCCGGCGTCTCGACGGTCAGCGCCGGGCCGTCGGCGCCGCATCGGGCCGCCCACGCCCGGCCGGCGTCGCGGACCAGCTCGGCCAGGTCCACCTCGGTCACGTCGATCGGCAGGTCGGCGGCTTCCAGACGGGAGAGCACCAGCAGGTCGGAGATCAACCGGTCCAGCCGCTGCGCCTCGCCGAGCATGGTGGCGCCCGCGCCGGTGGTGTCGCCGCCGGCGATCACGCCGTCGGCGAGGGCCTCCGCGTAACCCCGGATGGTGGCCAGCGGGGTGCGCAGCTCGTGGGACACCGACAGCAGGAAGTCGCGCTCCCGGCCCTCGCTGGTCTGGAGCGCCGCGGCGAGCTGGTTGAACGCGTCGGCGAGCCGGGCCGCCTCGGACGGGCCGGCCCGGGAGATGCGCACCGAGCGGTCCCCGGCGGACAGCCGGGTGGCGGCGGCCGCGGCCCGTGCGATCGGCCGGGTCACGACGCGGGCCAGCACGGTGCCCGCGAGAACCCCACCGGCCAGGCCGATGACCAGGGCGACCCAGACCCCGCCGAGCACCCGGGCGGCCAGGTTGGTGGCGACCTTGCGGGTCAGCACGACGCCGCCGGCACGGCCGGGCAGCGGCCGTGCCGCGACGAACGACAGCCGCCCGTCGACCTGGCCGCGGGTGTCGACGGTCTCCCCCGCGACCACCCGGCGCACCACCCGCGGTGGAAGCCCCGCACGGTCGGCGCGGCCGTTGCGGATCAGGTAGATCTCGACGCCCTCGGCGCGCAGCCGATCGACGATCCGGGCCCGGACGGCGGGGCGCTCGTCGGTGAGCAACTCGACCGCGAGCACGGTCTGATTCATCAGCTCGGTGCGGATCTGGGCGTTCACCGACCGGACCGCGATCGGCACGGCCACCAGCGTGGTCACGAACACCGAGACGACCGCGGTGGCGGTGGTGACCAGGACCGCGCGGCCGGTCAGCGTGGTGAGGTGGCGCCGCAGCGCCGGGGCCCACGCCCGGGGTCTAGGCATCGGCGGTGTACCCCACGCCGCGGACCGTCCGGATGAGGACGGCGGCCGGGCCGAGCTTGGCGCGGACCTGCGCCACGTGCACGTCGACCGTCCGGGTCCCGGCGTGCGAGGCGTAACCCCAGACGGCGGCCAGCAGCTCCTCCCGGGTGAAGACCCGGCCGGGCCGTCCCACCAGGTGCGCCAGCAGGTCGAACTCGGTCGCCGTGAGGGTCAGCGGCCGCCCGTCCAGGGCCGCGGACCGGCGGCCGGGGTCCAGTGTGACCGGCCCCAGGCTGCGCACCCGCTCCGCGCCGGCCGGGCCGGACGCCCGCCGCAGCAGCGCCTTGACCCGGGTGACCAGCTCGCGGGGGCTGAACGGCTTGGTGACGTAGTCGTCGCCGCCCAGCTCCAGGCCGAGAATGCGGTCCACCTCGTCGTCCCGCGCGGTCAGGAAGATCACCGGGGTCCAGTCGTCGTCGGCACGCAGGCGGCGGCAGATCTCGGTGCCGTCCAGGCCGGGCAGCGCGATGTCCAGGATGCACGCGACCGGGCGCAACCGCCGGGCGGCGGCCAGACCGGCCGCGCCGTCGTGCTCGACCTGCACGCCGAAGCCCTCCCGGCTCAGGTAGAGCCGGACCAGGTCGGCGATCGGCCGCTCGTCCTCCACCACGAGGACCAGTCCCCTGCCCGCCGCGTCCGTCACGGCACTCATCATGCCGCGCGGCCGGGCGCGGCGGCGTACGAGGAAGGTAAGGTCTGCGACGGGATGCGAGAGATCGCTTGTGATGAATCCGGGTACGAGGGCGAGCGCTTGATCGGCTCGACCACCGCCCTGTTCGCGCACGCCTCGGTGCTGCTCAGCGAGCCGGCCGCGATCCTGGCCGAGCTGCGCGCCCGGGTCCGCTCCCCCGCCACCCAGTACAAGGCGAACCATCTGCTGCGGGAGAAGAACCGCCCGGTGCTGGACTGGTTCCTCAGCGAGTCCGGCCCGATGCACGGCAACGGCCGTGTCTTCCTGCTGGACAAACGCACGTTCGTCCGGGAGGCGGTGCGGGAGGCGCTCGGCGTCGAACTTCCGGACAGTGGCCTGGCACTGGGCAACGAGGTGTTGCGCGCCCGCGGCCGCCCGGACGGGGATCTGCCCGGCGGGGCGGAGTTCCGGGAGTGGCTGGCGGCCGACCCGGTGGGTCGTTCGGTGCTGGATCCGCTGGTGCCGGCTCTGGTCGCGGCGGTCCGGTACTGGGGTCCGGTGGCCGTCGCGCACGACCGGCAGACGCAGTTGCCGCCGCGCCGGGTGGATCTGGTGCGGGAGCGCTGCGGTGGCGATCTGCTCGGCCTGCGGTTCCTGGACGCCGGCTCGCACCCGCAGATCCAGCTCGCCGACATGCTGGCCGGCACGGTCCGGCATCTGGCGGAGAACGGCGGCCCTCGATCCCGTGAGCTGATCGCGCCGTACCTCCTGGATTGACTCGACCGGGTGATGTGTGCGTTCCGCCCCATCTTGTGCGACGTCCTGGCCGTCCCTGTCCTGAGCTGCGCGCGGCTCGCCGTGGGCGCGCTCCCAGAATTGGCCTGGAAGCACTTTCATCTCGTGCTATAAAGGCGAAAGCGCCCAGCGGCCGGGCGCCCGCGAGCGTGGCCTCAGCGAGCCCGGCGCCGGTGGAGCCCGCCCGCCCGGACCCGCCACCACGCGGCCGAGAGCCGGGCGAGGCGTCGCACACGGGGGGATGCCTCGCCCACCGACGTAACCGGGCCGTCCGCTTCACCGCGGACGGCCCGGCCCGGGTCTTCGGATCGGCGGTTGGAGCGCAGCCCTCATCCGGCAGAAGAAGGGCTGTCACGCGGGTATTGATCGCCGAGGATCACCGGTAACCGGCGGAGACGCCCCCACCGGGCCCACGCCGGAGGACCGGCGTCGACGGCACGCCGATTTCGATGACGAATTCTCGTCCACGCTCGTTGACAACGAACGCGAGCTCCGCGATGACTTCGCCGAGGAACTCGTCCGATAAAGGAGTTCGTCGCGGAGAACAACAAGCCGCCCCAAGAAATGGGAGCGGGCGCACCTCGGTCAGAAGCCCAGCTTCTTCTTCACAACGGTGCGGCACCTGGAGCATTTCAACTGGTTGGTGGTGTACTGCTGCAGTGTGTACCTGTCACAGATCGGACACTTGTAACCTTTCGGCATGATGATGCGCCCCTCCCTGAGAAATGATTTAGGCCGCCCACAACGCGAGCAACAGAGGTTCCATGGTGGCGCCGGTTATTGATTGCGTCAATTTCCCTGCTTGGACCTGCGGTTATGCAACTAATGACTGGAGTCGAGGAGAACTCGGAACAATTTGTTGAGGTAGGCAACGATAGGGCCGGATTCGCGTATCACTCACGGTAATCCAGGGGGACCGATACGGCCGGTTCCCGTTGATTTTTGTGCGAGCCGACGTCCCTCGATCGTGTGAACGGGCCGGCGATGCCACTCGATGCGGTCACATCGCTGTGGAGCGGGTTTCGTCGCCACAAGGCTGCTGTATGCGGCCGGTGAGGGTGCGCGGGCAGGTCCGCCCGGCGGGCGCGGCACGGTCTGGGCCATGCGGGTGCTCGCGGGTCTTCCACGGCGGGTTCGGGTCGGGCGTACCGGAGAGGGTCTTCGGGAAAGACGGTGTGCCGGCGGCGAATCCGGGAAGAGTGAGTGGCATGGCCTATGTGAATCCGGCGGGTGAGTTCACCCGTGATCAGCGGTACATCGCCACGCGGATCACCGTGGACGGGCGTGACGGGTATCCGGTGGAGGCGGGGCGGTATCGGCTGGTGGTGAGCCGGGCGTGCCCGTGGGCGAACCGGGCGATCATCGTGCGGCGGCTGCTCGGCCTGGAGGACGTGCTGTCGATGGGGATCTGCGGGCCGACCCACGACGAGCGTAGTTGGACGTTCGACCTGGATCCGGGCGGGCGTGACCCGGTGCTCGGGATCGAGCGGCTGCGGGAGGCGTTCCTCAAGCGCTATCCGGACTATGACAAGGGCATCACCGTCCCGGCGATCGTGGACGTGCCGACCGGGAAGGTCGTCACCAACGACTTCGCGCGGATCACCCTCGATCTGTCGCTGGAGTGGGCGGAGTTCCATCGCAAGGGCGCGCCGGAGCTGTACCCGCAAGCGCTGCGGGACGAGATCGACGAGGTGAACCAGGTCGTCTTCGCCGACGTGAACAACGGCGTCTACCGGGCCGGGTTCGCGGGCTCGCAGGAGGCCTACGACAAGGCGTTCAACCGGTTGTTCGCCCGGCTGGACTGGCTGTCGGATCGATTGGAGTCACAGCGTTACCTGGTCGGCGACACGATCACCGAGGCGGACGTGCGGCTGTTCACCACGCTGGCCCGCTTCGACGCCGTCTATCACGGCCATTTCAAGTGCAACCGGCACAAGCTGACCGAGATGCCGGTGCTGTGGGCTTATGCGCGGGACCTGTTCCAGACGCCCGGCTTCGGCGACACCATCGACTTCACCCACATCAAACGGCACTACTACGAGGTGCACCGCGACATCAACCCGACCGGCATCGTGCCGGCCGGGCCGGACCTCTCCGGATGGCTGACCCCGCACGGCCGCGAGTCGCTGGGCGGCCGCCCCTTCGGCGACGGCTCTCCCCCGGCGTCAGAGCCCGTTCAGGAGCTCTCTTAGCAGGGCGCTGAGCTGGGCGGTCTGCTCGGGAGTCAGGTGGGCGAGCAGCTTCTGCTGCTCGACGAGGCCGGCGGTGACGGCCTCGTCGGCGAGGGCGTGGCCGCGCCCGGTGAGCCGGACCAGGACGGCACGGCGATCGTTCGGGTCCGGGGAGCGGGTGACCAGGCCGGCCTTCTCCAGGCGGTCCAGGCGGGCGGTGGTGCCGCCGGTGCTGAGCATCATCGACGCGGCCAGGGCGCCCGGTGACAGCTGGTAGGGCTCGCCGGAGCGGCGCAGCGTGGCCAGCACGTCGAACTCGGGGCGGCCGATGCCGAAGCGGGCGTAGGCGCGCTCGGTGGCGTCGCCGGACAGTTTGGCGAGGCGCAGGATCCGGCCGAAGACGCCCATGGCGGTGGTCTCCAGGTCGGGGCGCTCGCGGGCCCACTGGTCGAGGATCCGATCGATGTCGTCGGTCACGTTCCCATCTTTCTCGATGACAAGCTTCTCGACAAGGATTATCTTTACATCGAGATACTTTATGTCGAGGGAGATGGTGGCGATGCGGCGGATCCTCCTGCTCACGGCGATCACGCCCCTGCTGTGGGGGACGACCTACGCGGTCACCACCGAGTTCCTGCCACCCGAGCGGCCCCTGCTCGCCGGGCTCCTGCGGGCGCTGCCGGCCGGGCTTCTGCTCCTCGTCCTCACCCGGCGACTGCCGCGCGGCGCCTGGTGGTGGAAGTCGGCGGTCCTCGGGGCGCTCAACATCGGCGTCTTCTTCGCGCTGCTGTTCGTCACGGCGTATCGGCTGCCCGGCGGCATGGCGGCCGTTCTCGGTGCGGCGCAACCGCTGCTCGTGGCCGGCCTCGGAGTGCTGTTGCTACGGGAGCGCGTCGGTTTGCGTACGCTGCTCGCCGGGTTGATCGGGGTTGCCGGTGTGGCCCTCGCCGTGCTCACCTCGGCCGTCCGCCTCGATCCGGTCGGTGTGGCCGCCGGGCTCGCCGGGACCGCGTCGATGGCGTTCGGGCTCATCCTCACCAAACGCTGGGGGCGGCCGTCGGCGTCGCTGCTCGCCGCGACCGGCTGGCAGCTCACCGCCGGCGGGCTGCTTCTGCTGCCCGTCACCCTCCTGGTCGAGGGACCGCCGCCGGCGCTCACCACGACCAACCTGATGGGGTACGGGTATCTGTCGCTGATCGGGACGGCTCTGGCGTACACGATCTGGTTCTCCGGGGTGGAGCGCATGCCGGCCGCCCGGGTCTCGCTGCTCGGGTTGCTCTCCCCGCTGATGGCGACCGTGGTCGGCTGGGCGGCGCTCGGCCAGACCCTCACGCCGGTGCAGCTGGCCGGCATGGCGCTCGCCTTCGGCGCGGTCGTCTGGGGCCAGTCGGCGAGTCTCCCCCGACGTGACGACGGCGGCCGGCGCGCGGCCGAGGGAGGCTCAGCGCATGTCGGCGGTCGTCACGACGCGGTCGGGGAAGCCGGTGCGGGCCACCTGGAGCATGGTCCGGCCGACCGCGCCGGTCGTGGTGACGTAACGCGGCGCGACCCGGCGGATCATCGGGACCAGCGGGGCGATCACCGTGTAGGCGGCGTTGTACCAGCGCGTCTTCGACCGCACGCCGTGGGTCGGCTGGATGAAGCCGGGGCGGAAGGCATAGCCGTTGCGGAACATCTCCATGATCTCCCGCTCGGTGCGGGCCTTCACCCGGGACCACATCAGCCGGCTCGACGCGTCGGTGCCCTCGCCGGAGACGTAGACGAAGGTGATGTCCGGGTTCAGCGGGGCCAGCGCGCGGGCCGCGGCCATCGGGAAGTCGTGGCTGACCCGGGTGTAATCGACCTCGCTCATCCCCACCGATGACACGCCCAGGCAGTAGAAGCAGGCGTCGTAACCGGTCAGCTCGGCCTCTATCGGGCTCAGATCGGTGAAGTCGGTGAGCGTGACCTCACGCAGCTTCGCGTGGTGGACACCGGTCGGGGTGCGGGTCACCACCAGGACCCCGGTCACATCCGGCGCGAGCAGGCACTCCCGCAGCACACCCTGACCGACCATCCCGGTCGCCCCGAAAACGATCACCCGCATCCCTCCAGTGTGCCGCCTGCGGAAGCGGAAAAACGTCGTACCCGGGGCCTAGGGTCGGTGCGTGCTCGTCGAACGATGGTCCGCCGCCCAGGTCGAGGCGCTCGCGCCCGATCCCGCCTCGCTGCGCAACGCGCGCGGCGTCACCGGCCGGTTCACCACCACCGGGCGCAGCGGCGACGTCCTCTGGGGACTGTGCCGCGGCTATCAGGTGGCCGTCGATCTGGCCGGGCCGGCGTTCAAGTGCTCCTGCCCGAGCCGCAAGATCCCGTGCAAGCACACGCTCGGGCTGCTGCTGCGCTGGTCCGAGTCGGGGGTCGGCGACTCGCCCGCGCCCGAGTTCGTCGCCCGGTGGCAGACCGCGCGGGCCGCGCGGACGTCGCGGGGCCCGTCCGCGCCCGATCCGGCCGCCGCCGCGAAACGGGCGCAGGGCCGCGCCGACCGGGTCTCCGGTGGCATGACCGAGCTGCGCCGATGGCTCGACGACCAGGTCGAGCAGGGTCTGGCCGCGGCCGGGCGCTCCGGTCCGCGAGCCTACGAGGCGATGGCGGCCCGGCTGGTCGACGCGCAGGCGCCCGCCGCCGCACGGGCGGTCCAGCGGCTCGGCGCCATCGCCGGGATCGGGCCGCAGTGGGCCGATCGGCTGCTCGGCGAGCTCGCGCTGCTGCGCCTGCTGGTCTCCGGGCACAGCCGCCTCGACACGCTCGATCCGGCGCTGGCCGCCACCGTCCGCTCCCGCATCGGATTCCCCGTCTCCACCGAGGAGGTGCTGGCCGGGCCCCGGGTCACCGACCGCTGGCAGGTGCTCGGCCAAGTGGAGGTCGACGAGGGCCCGCTGACCAGCCGGCGGACCTGGCTGCACGGCTCCGGCACCGGCCGGTTCGCGTTGGTGCTGGCGTTCGCGGCGCCCGGCCAGCCCCTGCCGGCCGACCTGGTGCCGGGCACCGAGTTCCGCGGTGATCTGTGTTTCCATCCCGGCTCGGCGCCGCTGCGCGCCCTCGTCGCCGATCGTGCCTCCGCGGCCGAGCCGTTCGGCTCACCGGACGGCGCCGGCACGATCCGGGCGGCGCTCTCCCGCTGGTCACAACTCCTTGCCGCAGAGCCATGGCGGTACGACGCACCCATGCTCCTGTCCGGGGCAAGGCCGTCCGGCGGTCACCTGGTCGACTCCTCCGGCGCCGCGTTGCCGCTGGCCCCGGGCCATCGCGAGCCGTGGTGGCTGCTCGCCGCGGCGGGCGCCGCCCCGGCCACGGTGGCGGCCGAGTGGTCCCCGTCCGGGCTGCGGCCGCTGGCCGCCTGGGTCGGCGGCGTCTTCGTGCCGGCCGCCCCGCCGACCCCCGAGCCGGCCGCGCGCCGCGAGCCCGAGCTTCCACCGGAGCTGCTGACGGCCGCGCTGGTCGGCACCGGCCGGCGCCCGTGGTCCGGCCACACGATCGGGGTGGGCCCGATCCGTGTCCGGTTCGGGCCCGTCCCGGACGGTGCGGAAACGACCGGTGCACCGGGGCCGGGCGGCGAGGCGGATTCAGCCGGCCCAGCAGCGGACCCGAAATCTGCGGTGCCCGTCCATCCGGACGCTGCCGGCCGGGCGGACGCGCCGGATAAGGGCGGCCGTCCAGACGCATCGGAGACGACGGCGACCGTCCATCCGGAGGCTGCCGGCCGGGCGGACGCGCCGGAGACGGCGGCGGCTGCGTTGCTGGAGGCGGCCGCGGTGGCGCTGACCTGTCGGCGGGCCGGGGTGGAGCCGGTCAGCGGGCTGGAGCCGATGGCGGAGGCACCCGCCGAGACCATGGCGCCGCTGCCCGCGGCGGCTTCGGCACGGCTGGCCCGAATCCTCGGTGGCGGCGCGCCCGGCGGTGGGCACCACGAGCAGGAGCTGCTCGCCCAATGGCTGGCGGCGGCCGCCGCGCGGGGCGGGATCGTGCCGTCCACGATCCTTCCGGCGCTGCTGGAGGCCGGCCGGCGGAACACCGCGGTCCGGTCCGACCTGGCGAAGGTCGCCGGCCGGCGGGGCGCCTGGCTGGCCGGGCAACGTGGCGACTGGCGGTGGCTGCTCAGCGAGGCGCCGCCCGCCCTGGCCGGGGAGTGGGCGGCCGGCCTGC
Source organism: Actinoplanes sp. NPDC049802 (assembly GCF_040656595.1). Lineage (NCBI taxonomy): Bacteria > Bacillati > Actinomycetota > Actinomycetes > Micromonosporales > Micromonosporaceae > Actinoplanes > Actinoplanes sp. NPDC049802. Next base: position 31,218 of record NZ_JBFAMR010000043.1, on the reverse strand, counting down.
TCGGGCAGCCGGCCCGGGAGTGGGCGACCGGCGGCGCCGCCGAGCGGCTCGGGCACCTGGCCGCGCTCCGGGCCGTCGACCCGGATCAGGCCCGGGAGCTGGTGGAGAGCACCTGGGCAGAGGATCCGTCGGAGATTCGGGCGCGGTTCCTCAGCGCGTTCGGCCCGGGCCTGTCGCTGCGGGACGAGCCGCTGCTGGAGCGGGCGCTGGACGACCGGCGCAAGGAGGTCCGGGAGGCGGCCCTCGACCTGCTGCGCAACCTGCCGGGCGCGGCGCTGGGCCGGCGGATGGCCGCACGGGCGCACGCCGCGGTCCGGCTCGGCGACTCCGGCCGGCTGACCGTCGACCCGCCCACCGAACTCGACCGGGAGCTGCGCCGGGACGGGGTCGGCGCGGCGCCGGTGCGGGGCGTCGGCGCCGGGGCGTGGCTGCTCGAGGAGGTGGTGGCCGGCACTCCACTGGACACGTGGACCCGCCTCGACCCGGACGGCTGGCTCACCGCGGCCCGCGGCCACGACTGGGCCGCCCCGCTGCTGCACGGCTGGGCCAAGGCGGCGGTCGTGCAACGCGACGCGCGCTGGGCGACAGCGCTGCTCGGCGCCGACGCGGGGCTGCTGAGGGAGGCCGTCCGCTGGGATCTGCACCTGGTGCTGCCCCCGGACCGGCTGGCCCGGCTCGCCGCCGCGGCCCTGCGCGCCGAGGACGGCACCGCCCAACGGCTGTTGGCCCTGCATCCGGGGCCGTGGCCGGACGGTCTGGCGGTGGCGGTCCTGGAGACGGTGGAACAGCGAGCGCGTACCGACCGGCACACCTGGCAGTTGGGCGAGCTGTGCCGGGCGGCCGGGCTGGCGATGCCCCCGGAGTACGCCGACCTCGCCGGGCGGCTGGCCGCCCACCTCGACCAGACCGTCGATCCGACGCGGGTGCGGCCGGTGGCCGAGCTGGCCCGGACGCTCACCTTCCGACTCGAGATGTTTCAGGAGTTCTCGTGACCGCTCTACGACCGCACGCCGAGGACCAGTACGCCGAGGAGCTGGCCCTGCTCGCCGCCGCCGACGACCGGCCCCGCCCGCCCGGCTGGCGGCTGTCGCCACAGGCCGTGGTCACCTACCTGCTCGGCGACGGCGCGAAGATCACCCCGAAGTACGTGGGACCGCGCCGTCTCATGGAGGTGGCCGTCTCCACCCTGGCCACCGATCGGGCGCTGCTGCTGCTCGGTGTCCCCGGCACCGCCAAGACCTGGGTGTCCGAGCATCTGGCGGCGGCGATCTCCGGTGATTCGACGCTGCTCGTGCAGGGCACCGCCGGCACCGCCGAGGAGGCGATCCGGTACGGGTGGAACTACGCCCGTCTGCTCGCCGAAGGCCCCACCGACGCCGCCCTGGTGCCGAGCCCGGTCATGCGGGCCATGCGGACCGGGTCGATCGCCCGGCTGGAAGAGCTGACCCGGGTCCCGTCCGACGTGCAGGACGCGCTGATCACGATTCTGTCCGAGAAGACGTTGCCGGTTCCGGAGCTGAACACCGAGGTGCAGGCGCAGCGCGGGTTCAACCTGATCGCCACCGCCAACGACCGGGACCGTGGGGTCAACGAGCTGTCCAGCGCGCTGCGCCGCCGGTTCAACACGGTGGTGCTGCCGGTTCCGGCGAATGCCGACGACGAGGTGGAGATCGTGGCGCGGCGGGTGGCGCAGCTCGGCAAGGCCCTGGAGCTGCCCGAGGTGCCGGCAGCGCTGGAGGAGATCCGCCGGGTGGTGACCGTCTTCCGGGAGCTGCGGTCCGGGATGACGGAGGACGGGCGTACCAGATTGAAGTCGCCCACCGGAACCCTCTCGACCGCCGAGGCCATCTCGGTGATCACCAACGGGATGGCGCTGGCCGCCCACTTCGGTGACGGCACGCTGCATCCGGGTGATGTGGCGTCGGGCATCGTCGGCGCCGTCGTGAAGGACCCGGTGTCCGACGGGGTGGTCTGGCGGGAGTATCTGGAGGCCGTGGTGCGGGAGAGGTCCGGCTGGCTCGACTTCTACCGGGCCGCCCGCGATGCCTGAGCGGATCTACGGCATCCGGCACCACGGGCCCGGCTCGGCTCGCGCCGTGGTGCGGGAGCTCGGCGAGCATCCGCCGGAGGTGCTGCTGGTCGAAGGCCCTCCGGAGGCCGACGATCTGGTCCGCTGGGTGGCGGACGGTGGGCTGGAGCCGCCGGTCGCCCTGCTGGGCTATGCGGTGGACGATCCGGGGAAGGCGGCGTTCTGGCCGTTCGCGGTCTTCTCCCCCGAGTGGCAGGCCATCCGGTGGGCGGTCGCGCACGGCGTCCGGGTGCGGTTCTTCGATCTTCCGTACGCGTATCGCGTCGCCACGGAGGTGGACACCACCTCGCCGCAACCCACGGAGACCCGGCCGGTGGATCCGATCGGGGAGCTGGCCGCGGCCGCCGGGTACGACGACCCGGAGCGCTGGTGGGAGGACGTCGTCGAACATCGGGGCGTGCCGGTCTTCGAGGCGATCGCGGAGGCCATGGCGGCGATCCGGGAGACCGTTCCGGAGAATCCGGACGATCAGTCGCGTGAGGCCCACATGCGGACGGTTCTGCGGGAGGAGCGGCGCCGCCACGAGCACATCGCCGTCGTGTGCGGGGCGTGGCATGTGCCGGCGCTGACCCGCAAGGTCCCGGTCAAGGACGACACCGCTCTGCTCAAGGGACGCCGGAAGGGGAAGGTGGCGTTCACCTGGGTGCCGTGGACTTATGGGCGGCTGGCGTCGTGGTCCGGTTACGGGGCCGGGGTGCGGTCTCCGGGGTGGTATCACCATCTGTTCACCACGGCGGACGAGGTGGTGCCCCGTTGGCTGGTGGACGCGGCGGGGGTGTTGCGCGCGGAGGGCGTACCCACGTCGTCGGCGCACGTGATCGAGGCCGCCCGCCTGGCCGAGGCCCTCGCCACGCTGCGTGGACGGCCGTTGGCCGGGCTGGCCGAGGTGACCGAGGCGGCGGAGGCGGTGATGTGTGACGGCGAGCCGCTGCGCACCGAGTTGATCTCCCGGCGGCTGGTGGTCGGGGAGCGGCTGGGTACGGTGCCCGACGAGATGCCGGCCGTGCCGCTGGTTCGGGACCTGACCGCGCAGCAGCGCTCGCTGCGGCTCAAGCCCGAGGCCGGGGAGCGGACCGTCGACCTCGACCTGCGGCAGGACAACGATCTGCGGCGCAGCCGGCTGCTGCACCGGCTGCGCGTTCTGGACGTGCCGTGGGGTGAGCGGGTGACGGCCCGGCGCGGCACCGGGACGTTCCGGGAGGAGTGGCGACTGGCCTGGCAGCCCGAGTTCGCGGTGCGGCTGGTCGAGGGCGGCATGTGGGGCACCACCGTGGCGGCCGCCGCCACCGCACGGGTGACCGCCCGCGCCGGTGCGGCGGGCACCCTGGCCGAGGTCACCGAGCTCGTGGAGACCTGTCTGCTGGCGGATCTCGCGGAGGCGTACCGTCCGGTGCTCGCGGCGCTGGACCGGCGTGCCGCGCTGGACGCCGACGTGCATCACCTGATGGCGGCGATTCCGGCGCTGGCGCGCACGCTGCGGTACGGCGACGTGCGCAAGACGGATGTGGCCGGCCTGGCCACGGTGACCGCCGGTCTGCTCGCCCGGGTGTGCGCCGCGCTGCCGTCGGCGGCCGGTTCACTGTCCGACGAGGCCGCCCGGCGGCTGCGGGACGGCATGGACGGCGTGCACCAGGCCGTCGGTCTGCTCGCCGACGAGTCCCAGCGGGAGCGGTGGCTCGCCACGGTCGAGTCGCTGGCGGTCCGGCCGGGGCTGCACGGGCTGCCGGCCGGGCGGCTGACCCGTCTGCTGCTGGACGCCGGCCGGCTGGACGGCGCCGAGGTGCGCCGGCGGTTGCGGTTGCCACTGACCGTCGGCACGCCGCCGGCGCACGCGGCCGCCTGGGTGGAGGGTTTCCTGTCCGGCGGCGGGTTGCTGCTGGTCCACGACGAGGCGCTGCTCACCCTGGTGGACGGCTGGCTGGCCGACATTCCGGCAGAGGCTTTCGACGCGGTGCTGCCGTTGCTGCGCCGCACGTTCGGCGCGTTCGAGGCCGGCGAGCGGCGGGCCATCGGCGAGCGGGTGGCGGGCGCCCGCTCCGTCTCCGCCGACGCTGCCGCTGTCGACACCGTCCGGGCGGCTGCCCCGCTGCCGGTTCTCAGCGCCCTGCTCGGCCGCCCGCTCACTTCGGCCGGAGGCCCGCCATGACCACCGGCTCAGCCGTCCGCCGGGCCGGCCCCAGCCGGCATCCCGAGCCCGGCCGACGGAACAGACCCGGGCGGCAGAACACGCCCGGGCGGCAAGCTGCACCGGACCGGCGGCCCCGGGAACGGCCGGGCGCCGGGCGGGCAGCGTCGCGGGCCGTGGCCACGGGCGTTCGTGAAGGAGAGGCAATGCGCGGGGAGGTGCGGTGAGCAGCGCGGACGACGCGACGCGGGAGCGGCTGCGGCGGTGGCGGATGGTGCTCGGGGGCCAGGCAGACGAGGCGCTCGGCAAGGCCGAGGGCAGAGATGGGGCGATGGACGCCGCGCTGGCCGCGCTCTACGACGCCGGGGAGGGCGGCCCGGACGGCAGGCCGGCGCGGCGGTCGGCCGGGCTGGGCGGGTCGGCGCCGAAGGTGGCACGGTGGCTCGGCGACATCCGGGAGTATTTTCCGAGCACGGTGGTCCAGGTGATGCAGGCCGACGCCATCGAGCGGCTCGACCTGACCCGGCTGCTGCTGGAGCCGGAGATGCTGGCCGCGGTCGAGCCGGACGTGCACCTGGTCGGCACGCTCCTCTCGCTGAACCGGGTGATGCCGGACGCCACCCGGGAGGCGGCCCGGCAGGTGGTCCGCACCGTGGTGGAGGAGCTGGAGCGGCGGATCGCGCAGCAGACCCGGGCCGCGGTGGCCGGCGCGCTGAACCGGGCGGCCCGGATCAGCCGTCCCCGGCACGCCGACATCGACTGGGACCGGACGATCCGCGCGAACCTGAAGCACTATCTGGCCGAGCATCGGACGGTGATCCCGGAGCGGCTGGTCGGGTACGGGCGGCGGAGCACCGCGGTGCAACGGGATGTGGTGCTCTGCGTCGACCAGTCGGGTTCGATGGCGGCGTCGGTGGTGTTCTCCGGCGTGTTCGCGGCGGTGCTGGCGTCGCTGCGCTCGTTGCGTACGTCGCTGGTGGTCTTCGACACCGCGGTGGTGGATCTGACCGATCAGCTCGCCGATCCGGTGGAGGTGCTGTTCGGCACGCAGCTCGGCGGCGGCACCGACATCAACCGGGCGATCGCCTACTCACAGCAGTTGATCACCAGGCCGCGGGACAGCATCTTCGTGCTGATCAGCGACCTGTACGAGGGCGGCGTCCGGGAGGAGATGCTGCGCCGGGTGGCGGAGATGACGGCCGCCGGGGTGCAGGTGGTGGTGTTGCTGGCGCTGTCCGACGAGGGGGCGCCGTCCTACGACCACGAGAACGCGGCGGCTCTGGCGGCGCTCGGGGTGCCGGCTTTCGCGTGCACGCCGGATGTCTTCCCGGATCTGATGGCCGCCGCGATCGAGCGCCGCGATCTGCGTGCTTTCGCCGAGCGGGCTACGGCGGCGGGAGGCTGATCAGTCGGTCCAGCGGAGGAAACGGTCGAAGAGTTCCGAGGCGGGCGCCTGGGGCATGTCGCGGGCGGCCTCCTCGAGGTGATCCCACATGATCATGGCCAGGTCGAGGCGGCCGTGTTCGCGGGCGAGCTGTTCGCGGGCCGGGTCGCACGGCCAGGCACGGCCGCACGAGGCGCAGTCCCAGGAGGGCCGGGCGGGGCTGTGTTCCACCCGGTCCGCGATCCCGGTCATCGCCGGGATCTCGCGCCACACCGCACGAGACCGCTCCTTTCCCCGAGGCGGGCGCCCCGCCGTCGTGTCCCACACATTGCGCGTGTATCGCCGGCCGGTCAATCGCGTGGGCGGCCGGCTCGCCGGTCCGGGTGACCCCCGGCCGGGCCATCGGAACCGGTCGTTTCGTCTCGGTCACCGTCGGTTCAACCCGAAGATCAAGATCCGTGGGTACGAGTGAACGGCGCGAAATCTACTGAAAAAGGAACTCTCTCTGACACCATGAGATTGTGTTGACTTTCGGCGCGATTCGCACCCGAACTCAACACACCCCGGTTCTGAGGATCCGAGGAGGTGACATATGAGCTACGACGAGGAGCCCCGGTTCGCTCCGGAGAGCTCCCTCTACGCCTCGGCGACAGCGGACACGCCCCAGCGGGCCGCCCGGCGCCGCAAGCAGGTGTTCGCCGCGATCGCCGGCGCGGCGGCGGTGCTGACCGGCGCCGGGTTCCTGGCCACCCAGCTGATGAACGAGTCGCAGCCCACCCTTCCGGAGCCGGCCGCCCTGGCGCCGCAGACCACACCGGCCTCGGCCGGGGTGAGTGCGGCCGGGATCTCGCCGTCGGATGCCCGTACCCCTGGAAAATCGACGAAGCGGGCGGCGCCCGCCGAGCGCAGCCCCGCGCCCACGCCCGCGGCGGGAGGTCCGGGGAGCCCGGGCGCGGACGCGGCTCGGGCCTCCGCCGCCATCGGCGACCTGCGTGACCGTCTCGGCCTGGGTGCGACCGGGGTGGCCGAGCGGACCGAGAGGCTGGGCGACGGCACGGTACGGATCGTGACCGCGCGACGGGATCTGACCGGCGACCGGGAGCTGGTCCTCGCCGGCGACGACGGCACCGAGGTCGGCGACGGGGTGCGCTGCACCACCGATGTGCGCCGCGGCACGATCATATCCTCGGAGGCGCCGTCGCCCGCCACGCTGCTGTGCTGGCGCACCTCCGCCGAACGCAGCGTGATCACCATGGCGACCGCACCCGACGGCGAACCCTCCACGGCCGACAGCGTCGAGCTCATCCAACGGGAATGGGAACGCCTCGGTTGAGCCGGCCACATCGAGTTCCGCAGCGACAATTATGCTGTTGGCGCCATATTCGGTGGGGTGCTGATCGATTGGTCGAGTGAGTTCGACAGATGGTTGACCGAGTTGGAGCGGCCTGCCACCGATGACCACGGCCGGGCATCCGAGCAGCTGGACCTTGTCAACGCGATGCTGGACTTCCTGCAGGACCTCAAAGAGCCACCGACTGACGACACTCCGACCCTGAGGCGCGTCCGGCGATCCGGTAAACACCAGGTCTGGCGGATCTCCACCCGTTCCGGGACGGCATCGCCATCCGCCTCATCGTCTGGTTCCCGCCCGGCGCGCCACCAGTCTCTTCGGCAACGACAAAGCCCAGATCGGCGACGTGTTCTACAACAGTGTCGGCAGCCGCGCCGACCAGGCGATCGCGGCCTATCTCAGACTGACCGACGGAGGCGACGATGAGTAATCAAGCTGAGCAGCCAGAGCCCACCACCTTCGTTGGAACCGAGGCCGCGCAGGCACGGATCGCTCGCCTGCGCGCGCGGCGCGGCGCCGCCGAGCGAGTCGACCGCATCCGTGCCGAGATGGCTGACGCCGACCGGATCTACGTCGAAAACCTCGCAGCGGTACGGAAAGCGGCTGATCTGACGCAAGTCGACCTCGCCAAGGCCATGGGAGTCGCACAGTCGGAGATCAGCCGCATCGAGAGCCGCCCGGACATGCTGCTGTCGACACTCGCCGGCTACCTCGCCGCCGCTGGTGACCGTCCCCGCGTGGTCGTCACCATCGCCGGGCACGATGTCGAACTGGATCTCACGTCGCTGATCAGGCGCTGAGTTCCCGCGGACGGCGAGACGGCCCGGCGCCCCGAAGGGTGCCGGGCCGTCTCACTCGGTGATCAGGCGACGATCGGGGCGCTGGTGACGCCGAGCACCGTGGTGCTGTTCGGGACCATCACCCGGTAGGACTGGCCGGCGGTCAGGCCGCTGACCGTGACCCGGACCGGGGAGACGGTCGCCGTGTACTTGCCGACGGTGATCCAGACGCCGCGGATGTACTGCTGGATCTCGGCGGGCTGGCCGACCGTGCCGGTCAGGGTGACCGCCAGCTGGGCCGGCGCGACCCGGACCACGGTGACGGCGGCGCGCACCTTGTAGGTCACCGGCGACGAGGTGACGGCCTCGCTCGTGGGTGTGGCGACCGCCTTGAGGACGAGCTGGTAGTTCGCCTTGGCGGTGCGGTTCACCTGCACGGTGCCGATGACGCTGGTGGTGGTGTCGGTGCACTGCTGGGCGGCGGTGCCCTCGGTGACGCAGATCTGCACCGGCTTGCCGGCCCACGCCTGGTTGTTCGCCTTGACGGTGAACGTGGTGGTCACCGCGGTGCCGTGGACGACCTCGCCGCCGGTGACGTTGGCGGTGATCACCGGCTTGACCTTGACGACGGGCTGGCTCGGAGAGGGCGCGACGGTCGGAGCGGTGGTCGGCGCGGTCGTCGGGGCCGTGGTGGGTGCGGTCGTCGGGGCGACGGTGGTCGGTGCGGTCGTAGGAACGGCGGTGGTCGGAGCGCTCGTCGGAGCGACGGTGGTCGGAGCGGTGGTGGGTGCGGTCGTCGGAGCGCTCGTGGTGGGTACGGTCGTCGGAGCGCTCGTGGTGGGTGCGGTCGTCGGGGCCGTGGTCGGGGCGGTGGTGGGTGGCGGGATCGTGGCGAGCGCCGCGGCGGCGTCGATCCGGCCGTTGCCGAAGTCGTTGTCGAAGCCGGCCGCGCCCAGATCGGCCGCCGACTTCTCCAGCGCGGTCTCGATCTGGTCCGGGGTGAGGCTCCACCGGTGGGACTTGAGCAGCCCGGCCACCGCGGCGACGTGCGGGGCGGCCATCGAGGTGCCGTTCATCCCGACGTACTGGCTACCCAGCGCGGTCGGGTAGGTGCTGATGATGCCGCTGCCCGGGGCGGCCACGTCGACGTAGGCGCCGGCGTTCGAATAACCGGCCACCCGGTCGGCGGAGTCCGTCGCGGCCACCGCGATGACACCCTCGTCAGCGGCCGGGTACGAGACCGGGCTGCCCTGCTGGCGGCTGTTGCCGGCCGCGGCGATCACCGTGACACCCTTACTGCGGGCGTACGTGATCGCGTTGCTCACCGCCGACACCTTCGTGGTGGAACCCAGCGACATGTTGATCACCTGGGCGCCGTTGTCGGCGGCCCAGACGATGCCCTCGGCGGTGTCCGACATGTTGCCGCTGCCGTTGGCGCCCAGCACCTTGATCGGCATGATCTTGACGTCCGGCGCGATGCCCGACACGCCCACGCCGTTGCCGGTCACCGCGGCGATGGTGCCGGCCACGTGAGTACCGTGCCCGTTGCCGTCGGTGCTGGTCCCGGCCGTGTTGGCGATCGCGTCGTAGCCGCGCAGCACGTTCGCCGCCAGATCCGGGTGGGCCGCGTCGACGCCGGTGTCGATGACCGCCACCGTCACCCCGGAGCCGGTCGACCTCTGCCACGCCTCAGGCGTACGGATCTTGGTGAAGTCCCACTGCTGTGCCCGGTAGGGGTCCGAGCCGGTGGGGATGCCGAGCGCGTACACCGGGGCGTCGATCTCGACACCGACCGCGCCGTCCGCCTTCTGCGCCTCCTTGACCAGCTTCACCGCGGACGCCTTGTCGGTGGCCTCCCTCACGGTGACGACCGGCCGGCCGTCGGAGTCGATCGTGGTCGTGACCACCCGCGCCGGCTTCTCCGCGGTCACCGTCTCCGGAACGATCCGCTCCGGCGGCGCGCTCAGCCCGTAGGTGACCGGAGTCCAGTCGGCGCTGCCCGTCGGAAGGGCGAACACACCGACGGCCGCGAGCGCTCCCGCCGCAGCGGCTCCGGCCGCGAACCGACGCTTCTGAACCTTCATGCCTGCCTGCCCCTCCCGTTTCACTGACGGGATCGAGCATCGGCGGCGGCGGAGACCTATTCAGTGATCGGCGGGTTGCAACCGGGGTGCATCAGTACGGGCCGACCGTGAAGGTGGAACCACTGCTCACGATCGTCGGGTTGGCCGCCGGCCCGGCCCCGGTGCTCCCGTTGGCGACCACCGTCAGGGTGTAGGCGCCGTCGCTGACCGGCGTGCTCGGCACGGGCGCGCTGGTCGCCGGGTTCAGTCGGTCCGCAGCCAGGTTCAGGGTGCAGACGAGTTCCACATCGCTGATCACGGCGACGTCGTCGCATTCGGCCACTCCCCGGTTGCCGGCCGCGTTGTAGGCACCGCTCACCAGGAACACCTGCGCGTTGCTGCTGGTCGGGCTGTCCCCTCCGACAAAGGTGAGCTGCCCGAAGCCGGCCCCGGTGACATCGACGGTCACCGAGCTTCCGGCAGCCGCGGTGTTGGGCACGATGGTGATGCCGTTGGAGTAGTTGAACGGGATCGGTGAGTCGGCGGTGTTGCTGTCGTTGTCCGGGTCGAGACTGCTCACGGTTCCCCCCGGCGTGGTGACGGTCAGGGCCAGACCCGTGTCGGCGGTTCGCGGACCGGTCGTCGCGGTGAGACTGTTGCCGTTCGCCGCGACCCTGATGTTGGTGAGCGGCGTCCCACCGATCGCGGCGGTCACCGACGTGGAACCGACCGCGGTGAAACCGGTGCCGTTCACCGTGATGGCCTGGCCTCCACCCGCGGGACTGCTGGTCGGCGTGACTGACGTGATCGTCGGACGGAGCACCACCGTGTACGACGAGGTGGCGAGCAGGGTGCTGCCGACGGGAGCGTCGCTGTCGTAGACGCACACGTTCCACCGGGCGGTCGTCTGGGATCCGGTGAGTACCAGACCGGTCGCGTTCAGCCCGCTGCCCGGGTAGGAGCGGGACGGGACCTTGAAGGCGATCTTCGTACCGGAGATGCGTTTCACGTCGAGCGGATCGACGGTGAGCACACCGGCGGTCAACGTGGTCCCCGTTGCCGCGATCTGGGTGATCGCCTTGGCCGTGCTGCCGCAAGCGGTGGATCCCGTTCCGACGTACTGGAACTGCACCGTCGGCGTGACCCCCGCCGGGAAGGTTGCCGCGGCGGACGCGGCCACCGTGCCGATGATCGTGTTACCTCCTCCGCTGGGACCGGCCACGCTACTCAGAGTCATTGGCACCGACGCGGCGGACGCCGGTGTGGCGGCAGCGAGCAACAGCAGGGCGGATGCGGCGACGGAGACGGGTCCGGCCCGGCGGATCGACACGGTTGACGTGTTCATCGGAGCACTCCTCAGGATCAACGGCCGCCGGTGAGCGTAACGACGATTCGGCGCATCGACTGCGAGAAACAAAACAAAGGACAAACATTTCTCGTACGATCGACGGCCCGCGTTAATTGTGTTAACGGGAGTTGCTGCTGAGCAGTTCCAGCAATTCGGATGAGGGCTCAGAAATCCACTCCTACGACTTATCGAATAGTTAGTCTGAGGGCACTCTCAGTCATCACACGGACTGTCGTACGAGCATGGAAGGATCCTCCCAATGCCGCTTCTCACATCGAGGCGTGGACACAGGGCGGCCGCTATAGGAGCCGCTGCCGGCCTCGTCGTAGGCGCGTCCCTCGTCGGCGCGCAGAGCGCCGAGGCCGCGACCAACTACGGCGTCACCATCACCGCCGTGACCCCGGCCAAGGTCGCCGCCGGGCTGGGCAACCGCGTCGTGGTGATCACTGGCACCAACTTCGACGAGGACCAAATCACCGGCATCACCCTCGGGGCCGATCCAGACTGCGCGGAACTGACCAGCTATGTGGTGACAAGCTCGACCTCGATCTCGGTGAAGACCCCCTCCGCCAACGGTGCCAGCGCCGACGGCGTACCGGGCTGCACCGCGGGTGCCGCCGCCGACGTCACGATCCACCAGACCGAGCTGGGCACAGCGACAAGGGCCGCCTCGATCACCTTCGTCGATCCACCCGCCCTCGCCACCACCAACCCGATGATCACCGAGAACAGCTCGTCGCTGACGACGGGCAACCAGGTCAAGACATTCCACACCACCGGCAACCAGACCATCCGCATCAAGGCGGGCAGCGGGACCACCTTCAGCGGCCAGGCCGGCGCCGCCCTGTCCGGCACCTACGGCGGCAAGGCGCTGACCAGCGTCGGTTTCCTCGACCCGACCGGCGCCACCCAGCTGGCGTCCGCCGCGGGCAGCCCCGGCAACTACTGGATCGCGAAGACCGCGGCGAGCCTCACCGCCGCCAGCAACACACTCACGATCTCGCTCAACGGCGTCTCCCGTACGTTCTCCGCGACCGACACGGGCACCAGCCTGGTCGCACTTCCGACCATCACCTCGCTCGACGTGACCTCGGGCAAGACGAACGCCTCCACCCAGGTACGGATCACCGGCACCAACTTCAACACCACGATCGGTGACTGGACCGTCACCTTCTGCGGCGTGGCCGGCACCGTCACCGCCGCGACCGCGACCCAGCTCACCGTCACCACCCCGGTCGTCGGCGGCGTGACCCCGGGCCTGGGCACCACCGCCTTCGCCGGCGTGTGCCCGGTCTCGGTCGTCAACGCCAACAACGGCAGTCCGCTGACCAGCCCGGTCAGCCCGGCGAGCTACTTCACCTTCCTCAACGCCTGACCGACGGCACTCACGGAGGGGTGGACGCGATGCGTCCGCCCCTCCTTCGTCGTACGCGAATCCTTCTCAACAAGCTCTCAGGCGACCATTTGCCGGTTCTAGAGCGATTTGCCCGATGCGCTGCGAGCATGACACTCGAGAGGGCCTCACCCCTCCACGACAGGTCGAGCAAGCAACCAGAGGGAAAACGAAATGATCAAGGATGACCATCGGCCCGGCGACGACGGCGTCTCCCCGAACTCCGCGCCGGCCGGAAACCTCCTCCGGCGGCGCCGCGGGCGCATGGCGATCGGGGTGGCCGGGCTGGCCGCGGTGCTCGGCGCCGGCTCCTACCTGACCACGACATGGCTCACCGCGGACAACGACACCACAGCACAGGACGTGCCGGTCGTCACCGCCAACGCCCCGGCCACCGAAGAAGCCCACGCCTCTGCGACACCCTCGGGCTCATCGGCACCCGGCTCGTCATCGTCCCCGTCCGCCGCGGCCACCACCGGCGGCGCCCAGGCCGCCAACCCGGAGACACCCGCCCCACGAGACACCAGGTCAGCGGAGGAACGCATCAAAGCGGCCCGGGACGCGGCCGCGAAAGACGGATTCCCGCTGCGGCGGGCACTCGAACCGGCGCCGGGCCTCCCCCAGGGCAGCCTCAAGGTGAGGAACAGTGGCTCCCTCAAGGAGGGTGGAACCATGCGGGTGATCACCGCGAAGTACAACCTGGAGGGACAGCGCGAGCTGCTCTGGGCCGCCGACAAGGGCGAGAAGGTCGGCATCGCCCGGTGCACTCAGACCTTCCGCTTCAGCAACAACATGACCCCGAAGGAACGGCCCACCCTGCTGCTCTGCTGGAAGACCTCCCCGACCCGCAGCGTCGCAACCGTCGCCGTAGCAGCGAAGGGCCGCCCCGACAAGGCCGAAAGCGTAGCCATCATCAAGCGCGAATGGGAAAAGCTCGAATGACGAGCCGAGGACACCGATCCGCGCCGGTCCCGGACGGGACCGGCGCGGATCGTTTGTGTGGCGCGTGGTCGACGACGAAAAGGGCCGCGGCCCGGAGTTCGACTCCGGGCCGCGACTGGTGCTCTCAGTTGGTTGGATCAGTAGTTCGCCACGGTGAAGGTGGAACTGCTCGTCATGGCGCTTTCGGCATAGGCGGGGTCACCGCTGGGGGCATTCGGGGTAGCGTTGCTGACCACCACGATGTTGTAGGACCCCGTCGGGACAGCATTACTGGTCAGGCTGACATGAACCGCCGAAATGGTCCCGGTCACGTTGTTGGAGAGCGTAGCGATCGATCCGTCGTCGTTAACGGAAACGATGTAGGTCCCGCTCGGAATGGCACCAGCACCGGTCTGCTTGGTGACATAGCGGCCGACATCCGCCTGGGTGAACGTGCTGGCCGATCCGGTCAACGTGTTGACGGTGGTGGTGTTTGTGATACTACCCCGTGAGGATGGCGCCGTGCCGAGAGTGACCTGCAATCCCGTACCGTCGGCTATCGTGCTCGGCTCGGACATGAGGATAGTGGTTGAGTTGATGACATCGGCAACCGTTGCTCCAGCCGGGATCTCACTCGCGCCGCCGGTCTGAACCAGCGTCTTACCGATGTCGCCCTTGGTGAAGTTCGCACCTGCCGAGGTAAGGATGGCGCTGTTCTGAACAGACACGAAGTCACTCGCGGTGTAATAGCCGGTACCTTTCACAATCCCCAAGGCGTCCAAGGTACCGGTGAGGTTCAGTCGGCAGATCAGTTCCGTTTCGCCGATCACCAGAACGTTGGTGCAGGCGGAGACCGGGTTGAGGTAGTTCCGAGCCGTACCCGCCGCCGACGCGTACGCGGTGCCACCCGTACCGACGTACTTCCCATCGACGAGATAGACCTTGGCGTCCTGGTTGGGGGTGTCCGTGAAGTTCAGGTTCTCGAAACCCGTACCGAGAATGTCGAGGTCCACGGCGGATGCGGTGTTCGGGGCCGTGTTCGGTGTGACGGCGATGCTGTTGAGGAAGGTATAGACGCCCGCCCGGGTGGAGGTGCCGGCCGCTGTGGTCAACGACAGGTCGGCGACTCCCTGGGTGTGCGGCGGGGTGACCGCCGTGAACGTCGTGGCATTGATCGGAGTGATGTTGGTGAGAGGAGACCCGCCGAGGGTCACCGTCATCGCGCCGGCGTCGATAGGCAGATTCGAGCCGGTGACGGTGACGAGGTTGCCGCCCAACGGCGACCCGGCCGACGGTGAGATGCTCGACACCACGGGCACGGCGACCGGCGTGTACTGCGTGGAGCCCAGGAGCCTTCCACCACTGCTCGACGAATACGTACAGACGTTCACTGTCCCGGTGGCCACGGTCACGATCGAGGGTGCGGCGACGGCAGCCTTGGTGTTCGTCAGCTTGCGTGCCGGGTTGAAGTCGACACCGGAGGTGATGGCCGCGGCGGCCAGGCCCAGATCCGTCCGGTTCGTCGGGAACACGGCCGAGCAGGCAGCCGGCGTGAAGAGCACCGCCGGGTCGGTGACGCCGGTCAGGAACGCGGTCGGCGACTCGATGGTGAGGTTCGGCGTGTTGCTGGCCGTCACATACGGCGCGCCCACAGCCTGGTTCAGCGAGGTCGCGGCGAGCTGGACGGTGTAGCCGCCGACCGTCGACTGCGCCATTACCTGGTCACTGGCGCCGGTGCCCGGATAGAAGCAGACCGTGTACGAGGTGGGCGGAGGCGCTGGGGAGCCTGGAGCCGGAGCGTTGCCCGCGACCTGCGCGGGCACGGT
Source organism: Actinoplanes sp. NPDC049802 (assembly GCF_040656595.1). Classification (NCBI taxonomy): domain Bacteria; kingdom Bacillati; phylum Actinomycetota; class Actinomycetes; order Micromonosporales; family Micromonosporaceae; genus Actinoplanes; species Actinoplanes sp. NPDC049802. The sequence goes on along the minus strand of NZ_JBFAMR010000043.1, from coordinate 15,939 downwards.
GACCGTGACCTGGGATGTGGTCTGCCGGATCGGCTGCGTCCTGATCCGGGTGCCGGCTTGCGGATGAGTCGCCGGGCAACCCCCGGAGGCAGTGAACAGAGCGGTGTCGGCACCCGGGGTGGTGGTGAACGGCGCGCTTCCGGACGGCGTGGTGAAGGTGAGCGTGTTGCCGCCACCGCTGGGACCCGTGGTCGGTGTGACCGCGCCGATCGGGGTGAGCACGTAGCTACCCTGCCCCTTACCGGCCGCGCCCGAGGCACTGGACGCGTAGATGCAGATCATGTACTTCCGCGCTGCACCAGCGCTGAGGCTGAGCGTGGCAGGGATGGTGATCTGGGCCTCGTCGTCGGAGACCTTCCGGGTGGTGGCCGCGATGTTGGCTGCGTTGGTAGCGAAGGAGTCGGTGCACGTCGGGTTCGGCGTGAAGATCGTGTACGGCGCGGTGACGCCGGTCAACATTCCGGAGAGTGTCACCGTGATCGTGCCGGATGCCGGGCCTGCGGTCGGCGTCTGGTTGGTCACCGCAGTCAGGGCGAATGCCGGCGAGGTGCCGACGAGCGCGGAGGCGGCCGTCAACGCCGTTGCGGCGCCCGCGCCCCACAGGCGGGCGCGAGTTCTTGCGTGGGACTTGCGCATGCGAGGTCCTCCTACGGGTTCCGATGAACCGCGTTGTGGATTAGGTGGGCCCGCGCGTGCGTCGCGACAACGGCGGGCCGTCTCGATGGGAGCGTAACGTGGCATTTGCTCGCATTAGTGCAGAGTGGCGAATTTGAGTGGATCGCAAATCAGGGGCAGTCGACCGGCACCCCTGGAACGACTCAATCACGCCGCATTTCCGTTTACGATGCGGCCCCAAATCGCGCGGTGCCGCGGCTCGAAGTAGATACCTCGAACCGCGGCTTGAAATCCGGTCAATGGAACTGTCAGTAGTTGGCCACCGTAAAGGTCGACCCACTGGAGGCAACGCTCACGCGCGGACTTGAGGCGTTGATACTCGAATCACTCACCACGACGATGTTGTAGACACCGTTCGGCACGGATGCGGGCGGCGTGAGTGTCACACCCGTCAGATCACCGTGGGTACCGATGGTGCCTCCGGTAAGTGTTGCCGTCGTTCCCAAGCTGTTCACCGAGGTGATCACCGGCGTGCCCGACACGGACGCGCTACCGCCGGCCACCGCGGTGACGGCCTTACCGACGTCGGCCTGAGTGAAGGTGCCCGTCAAGGCGCTGTTGACACTGGCGGTCGCCGACATTGCGACTGGGCCGACCGTGTAAGTGCTACCGCCGGTCGCCGCGGCCGTGGCCGCCTTCGACATGACGATGGTATTGCCGTCGAGGACATCCACAACCGTCGTGCCGGCCGGGATCGTCGTGCCGGGGGCGGTCAGATTCGTGACGGCCTTGCCGATGTCGCCCTTGGTGAAGCCACCGGTCGCCGACACCAGCCGGTAGCTGTTGTTAGCAACCGTGATATCTGTTCCTGGTTGGGAGAAGACGCTCGCGGGCTTGTATGTGTCGGCTGCCGTCAACGTCTGAGTCAGATTGACCCTGCACACGAGTTCGGTGTCACTAACCACCATGACCTCGCCGCACTCGGACACCGCGTTAACATTTCCACGCGTGCCACCTGCGTTGCCGTTCGCATACGCACCGTCGACCAGGTAGACCGCCGGACCGGACAGGGGTGTCCTGCTGCTCTCGAAGGTCAGCGAGGAGAAGCCTGTACCCTTCACATCCAGGTCGACCGTCGTCGCCGTGTTCGGGGCAGTGGTCGGCGTCACGGAGATGCTGTCGATGAACGTGTACCCGTTCGCGAGCATGTCTCGGCCCGCCGCGGTCTCGATGACCAGAGTGGACCGGCCCTGAGTACTAGCCGGAGTCACGGCGGTGAAGGTGTTCGCGTTGATCGGCGTGATCTCCGTCAGCGGCTTCCCACCGAGCGTGGCCGTGATCGAGCCCGGCGAGGTCGGCAGGTTCGTGCCGCTGATCGTCACCAGGTTGCCCCCGAGCGGGGATCCCGCGGCCGGCTGGATGTCTGTCACCTGCGGCACGCTGACCGGGGTGTAGTTCGCCACGGCGAGCAGTTTGCCGGTCGTCGTGCTGGCGGAGGAGTAGGTGCAGACGTTGAATGTGCCGGCCGGAGTCAGAACGTTCTGCGGCAGAGTGATGGCCATCTTGCTGTTCGACAGTTTGCGGCCGAGGTTGTATTGAGTGTTCAGTGTCTGAGCACTCGGGAATAGTGCGGGACAGGCGGTGGTCTGGAAAAGGACCGCGGGAGCGGTGACACCGGTCAGAAACGCCGTCGGCGAGGTGACGGTGAGGCTTGGTGTGCCGGGCGGCGACGTGTACGGCGCACCGGTCGTCTGGTTCAGCGTCGCGGTGGACAGCGAAACGGTGTAACCACCGTTGGTCGACTGCGCCGTCAGGTTGTCGGAGCCGGTGTTCGCGCTGTAGAAGCACACGGTGTAACCAGTAGCAGGTGGTGTGACCGTGCCGGCGGTGGGCGGATTGCCGACAACCTCGGCAGGCACGGTGACGGTCGCCTGGGAGGTGGTCTGCCTGTTCATCGTTGCCGTGATCGGGGATCCGGACGGGTAACTGCCGGGACAACCGGCGGCCGCCGTCGAGAAGATCGCGTAGTTGGTGGCGCCGAATGGGGCGCTGCCGGTGGGCGCAGTGAAGGTGACGACGTTGCCGCCGCCGCTGGGGCCGGTGTTCGGGGTGAGTGTGCCGATCGGCGTCACCCAGTACGTGGTCTGCGCCTTGCCGGCCGAGCCGGCGGTGCTGGACGCGTAGATGCAGATCGTGTACTTACGGGCCGCGCCGGCGTTGAGGCTCAGCGTGGTGGGTACGGCGATGCGCACCTCGTCGTCGGAGACCCTGGTGGCGGTGGCGGTGATGTTGGCGGCGTTGGCGGTGTAGGTGTCACCGCATGTGGTGCCTGTCGTGTAATACGCGAACGGCGATGTCACCCCGGTCAGCATGCCGGAGAGGGTGACGTTGACGAAGCCGGATGCCGGGCCGCTCTGTGGCAGCGTCGCCGTCGCCGCCGTGAGGGCGTATGCGGGCGCCGCAGCTACCAAGCCAGAGACGACCGTCAACGCCGATGCGGCTCCCGCACCCCACAGGCGGGCACGGGTTCTTGCGTGGGACTTGCGCATGCGAGGTCCTCCTACGGGTTCCGATGAACCACGTTGTGGATTAGGTGGGCCCGCGCATGCGTCACGACGCCGACGGGCCGTCTCGGAGGGAGCGTAACGTGGCATTTACTCGCTTTCGCCTAGACTGACGAACTTGAGTAGGTTGCCCGGTATCTGATCATTCCGCGCGAAGACAGCGCCACCCGGCGGCCGCCCGCGCCCTCGCGGCCGGCACCGCATCGAGGGGCGTCGTGATCTCTGAATAGCGAGGCTTGCCTTACCTAAATCGACAAAAGTAAGCCTCGCCTAACCATTCTCGATTTCCAGGAATGTAACTCGAGAAACATGCGTAAGCTCGAGGGAATGGGTATGTTCAAATCGCTGAACGACTGCTTCGAGTAGAAGGAGGTCCGTCGTGACACAGATGATGAACATGCCTCGCGTACAGACCTGCACCGTCACGGACTGCGGCTACAACCACGACGGCTGCACGGCGTTCGCGATCACCATCGGTGAGGTGAATTCGGAGTGCGGCACGTTCGTCGGCTCCGGGCTCTCGGGCGGTATCGGCATCGCGACCGCCCAGGTGGGCGCCTGTAAGCGCGCCGAGTGCAAGTACAACAACGACCTCGAGTGTCAGGCGCCGGCCATCACCGTGGGCGCTTCCGCCGACAAGGCGGACTGCCTCACCTACGAGCACTCCTGACCGATCCACGCCGACACCGCCGCCGCCCGTCGGGCGGTGGCGGTTTCACGTTCCCGGGCCGAACCCGGCCGAGGTTTGCGCGCGGCGGGTTAGCGAGTTGCGAGAAGCCGCGAATTCGACGTCATCTCCGATTACTGGATCTTTCTGAGCGCCGGTTGTCGACCTTCCTTGACGCCGGTACGGACGAGCCGGTGGCCCGGGGCGGAAGGCCCCGGACCACCGAGATGTGCGATCAGAAGGAGCTGACGGTGAAGGTGGAGCCGCTCGTGACGGCGGACTGCCGGTATTCGGGGTCCTTCGTCTCGGCGTCGACCGAGCCGTTGCTGACGATGGTCAGGTTGTAGGCGCCCTCCAGCACCGGCGTCGCCGGGTACAGGCTCATCACGGAGCGCCTGGTGAGGGTCATGGTGCCGGTGCCCGTCACAGTCTGGCCCGGCTGGTTGGACAGCACGGCGCTGGAGCCGTCCAGCGATTCGATGACGGTGCCGAACGGGATTCCGGCGTTGTTGGCGCCGACGACCGCGCCCACGTCAGCCGCCGTGAAGCTACCCGGGACGGTCTTCTGCCCCTGGGTGAAGGACAGGCCGGTGAGGCTGACGACGTTGGCTCCGCCGCCGGTCGCCGGTGCGGAGAGGACCGCTGTCCGGCCGTTGGGTGCGACCGACACGATGGTGGTGCCGTCAGTGACGCCGGGCGTGTCCTTGAAGACGCGGCCGACGTCGGCCTTGGTGAAGGTGCTTCCACTCACCGAGACGGTGGTGGAGCCGGGAACGGCGATCAGACCGTTGGATCCGGTGGTGTTGACGTTGCGCACCGCGCCGCCGATGGCGACGGTGACCTCCGAGGCGGGAGCGGCGGTGAGGAGCGCGGGTGCGGAGATGACCGCCTTGGCCGGGCTGAGCACGTCGGTGATGATGCTTCCGTTGGGAATGGTGAGGCCGGTGCTGTCCACGATGTTGTGGCCGATGTCGTCGATGGTGAAGGCGCTGGTCTTCGAGGTGACGACCCTGCTGCCGGCGACAGTGGTGATGTCGAGGGTGAGGGTGCGGGGCGCCGTTGTCGGATCGACGAAGCCGGTCAGGTCCTTGTTGAGGCGGCGGTTCAGCTTGAGCGTGCAGATGAGCTCGTTGTCGCCGATGACCAGGACGTTCCCGCATTCGGCGACCGGACTGTTGGAGCGGACGTCGGGCGCGATCTGGGCCCCGTTGTACTCACCACGGGTCAGGAAGATTCGCGCGTCGGTCCCGGAGGTGCCGAACGGGTAGCCGAAGAAGCCGTTGCCGGTGATCGAGACGTCGATGGCGGGCATGGTGTTCGGCGCCGTGTTGGGGCTCACCTTGATGGCGTCGCGGAAGGCGAAGGCGCCGGGCAGCGCTTTGGTGCCGGACGGCGTGGTCACCATGAGTGTCGCGTTGTCGTCGGCGCCGTGCGGGGGCAGGGTCGCGGTGAACGACGTCGAGTTGATCGGTGTGACGTTGGTGAGTTCGGTGCCGCCGAGGCTGGCGGTGATGGAACCGGGCGCGGTCGGGAAGTCGGAGCCGGTCACGGTGACGGTGACGCCGCCGGTGGTGGGCCCGGCTTCGGGAGTGACGCCGCCGAGGGTGGGCAGGATCGTCGAGGTGTAGCCGGCCTGGGCCAGGACGGTGGACTCGGGGCTGGTGCCGTTGTAGACGCAGAGCTGGTACTGCTGCGGCTGGCGCTGCGGGGCCAGCGGCAGGCCCGGCACGGTCACGGCCATCCGGTTCTGGGCGAGCCGCCGGATCGAGGTCGGGTTGACGCCGATGATGCCGGTGCCGGTGCCGTAGTTGATGGGGCACTGTGGCCCGGTGACGAAGAGGACGCCGGGAGCGCTGACGCCACCGAGCATGTTGTAGGTGCCGCTGTTGATGGTGATGCCGTTGGGGCTGTCGTACGGCCCGCTGGTGGCGCTGAGCATGACGGACGGCAGCGCGACGCCGTAGGTGGCGGCGGTCAGGAGCGCGTCGTTGCTGGTGGTGCCGGCGTAGAGGCAGAGGTTGTAGATCATCGTGCCGACGACGCCGGGCGGTACGGGAACCGTGACGACGGTGTTCGCGTTGGCGGTGGACGTGCTCTTGATGACGTTCGCCGGGATGCCGCCGGAGTTGGTGGCCGGGCAGCCCGCCGGCTGGGCGACGAAGAGGCCGCCGACGCTGCCGAGGCCGGTGAACACGGCGTTGGGCGAGGTGACGGTCAGTGTGGTTCCGCCACCGCTGGGGCCGTTCGGCGGGCTGCTGGTGGCGGGGGCGTAGACGGTGAAGACGCCGTGGGCGCCGGCCAGTTGGGTGGCGGTGGTGATGGCGCTCTGGTACACGCACACGTTGTAGGTCTTCGCCACGTTGTTGGTGCCGAGCGGCACGGTGGGCACGACGACGCTGATCTCGCCGGCGTTCCTGGTGACGGTCGTCGCGTTGACGATGGTGGTGGTGGGTGTCGTCCAGTTGGCGGGGCAGCTGTCGGGGCGGAACTGGACGGCCGGGACGACTCCACTGCCGAGGCCACTGATCGAGGCGTCGTTGAGTCTCAGGGTGGCGCCAATCGGGCCGCTGATCGGGTTGGCGGTGGCCGCGTGGGCGGGAGCGGTCGTCGCCACGAGTGCCAAGGCGGCCGCGGCGACCGATGCTGTTCCCCCGCCAAGGGCGCGGACCAGGGTTTTCTTCCGGACTGTGGGCATGCCAGAGCCTTCTTTCAAGGTTTGGTGTTGGGTTCGGCGTTTGAACTCGACCGCCCGTCGGAAGCGTAATCATGAAACTTCCTCTATCCGCATAAAACTCCATAGGTCGGACTTACCGCCCTGGCATGTGATCGGTGTTGACGAGGGGCCGCGAGCGCGCTAGGTTGCACTCAGATCGAGTAATACTCAGATCGAGTAAGACTTGGACCGAGCAGAACCGGAGCGACGATGGACGAGACGAGCTTCCTGGCGGGGTACGACCCTCGGGACTATCCGGCGATCGCGGTGACCGTGGACGTCGTGGCGCTGACCATCCGGGGCGGGCGGCTCTGCGTGCTGCTCGTCGAGCGTGGCGAGCAGCCCTTCGCCGGCCACCGGGCCCTGCCCGGCGGGTTCGTGCGGGAGGAGACCCTCGGCGAGGCGGCTCTGCGGGAGCTGGCCGAGGAGACCGGCCTGACGCCCGGCACAGGAGAGCTCGACCGGGTGCATCTGGAGCAACTTCAAACGTACGGGGACCCGCACCGTGATCCCCGGATGCGCGTGGTGTCGGTGGCCTATCTGGCGTTCGCGCCGAGCCTGCCCGAGCCGACGGCCGGCAGCGACGCGGCGCGGGCCTACTGGGTGCCGGTGGAGGAGGCCAAGGATCTGGCCTTCGACCATGACGGGATTCTCGCGGACGGGCTGGAGCGGGCCCGGGCGAAGTTGGAGTACACGCCGCTGGCCACCGCGTTCACCGGGGCCGAGTTCACGATCGGGGACCTGCGGCAGGTCTACACGGCGGTGTGGGGCGAGGAGCTGCACGCCGGCAACTTTCATCGCAAGGTGCTGTCGGTTCCGGGGTTCGTGGAGAGCACCGGGGAGACCACGGCTCGGGGCGGGGAACGGGGCGGGCCACGGGCGCGGCTGTACCGGGCGGGCGACGCCCGGCTGCTGCACCCGGCGCTGCTCCGGCCGACGAGGGAGGACCGGGTGAGATGAGCGGATTCCGGGGCACGGGCGTCACCGATCACCCCAGGACGGGCACGGCCCGGGCCTGGCCGTCCACCACAGAGGACAGCAAGCCGGAGGTCAGGAGCCCGGAGATCGGGTTCGAGGAGGCCGTCGCACGGATCATGGCGGCGGTCAGCTTCGGGGACCTGCTGCACGGCGGGGAGACCGGCGGCGAGCTCGAGAAACACGGCGGAACTGGTAGGGGTCGCGCGGGTCACGCGTACAAGAAATGGGCGAAGCTGGTCCATCCGGACACGGTGAGCGCGGGTCGGAGGGCGACCGCGACGGACGCCTTCGCGAAGCTCTCCGCTCTCTACAAGCAGAAGCCGGCGGTGCCGGTGCTGCACGGACGGCGGCGGGCCTACCGGATGGGTGAGGTGTTCGCGCACGGTGACCTGGCCGAGCTGTACGCGGACGGCCAGGCCGTGATCAAGGTGCCGCGGCATCCGGGCGACAGCGACCTGATCGAGACCGAAGCCGTGACCCTGCAGAAGTTGTGGCGCGACGGTGACCCGCGGTTCCGGCCCTACGCGGCCCGGCTGATCGAGACGTTCGTCTATGAGGACGAGCGGCGCTGCCGGCGGCGGGTGAACGTGCTGGAGCGGCAGGACGGCATGGTCAGCCTGGCCCACCTGAAAGAAGCGACCCCGCAGGAGGCGCTGTGGATCTGGCGGCGGCTGCTGACCGGGCTGGGCTGGGCACACCGGGCCGGCGTCACGCACGGTGCGGTTCTGGAGGAGCACGTGCTGATCCAGCGGGAGTTGCGCGGGCTGGTTCTCATCGACTGGTGCTATGCGGGGCATCGACCTAGGGCGATAGTGAAAGCACGGCAGCCGTCCTACCCGCCGGAGGTGCTGAACGACAGGCTCGCTGGTCCCGCCACCGACATCTACATGGCGACCGGGCTGATCACGCGGCTGATGGGGCCGCGGATGCCCGAGCCGCTGCGGCGGTTCGCCGCCGGATGCACCTATGACTCGCCGCGGATGCGGCCGCAGGACGCCTGGGCGCTGCTGGGCGAACTCGACGACATCATCCCCCAGCGGTACCGGAACTGAGGAGAGAGCGACATGGGAAGCGGACACTGGTCCACCGACGTCTACACGGCGGCCGCCGATTTCCGGGCGGCGACCGGGCGGAGCGCGTTCGCGTACAGCGACTCCGGCGCCCGCACGGTGCACCCGGACCTGGACCCGGGCAAGGTGTTCATGCGGGAGTCCCGGGACAGTGACGAGCACCCGTTCAGCACGCCGATCGCGGTGCTGTTCGACGTGACCGGCTCGATGGGCACCGTCCCCCGGGTGCTTCAGACGAAGCTGCCGCAGCTGCTGGGGCTGCTGACCCGGAAGGGCTACGCGGTCGACCCGCAGATCATGTTCGGGGCGATCGGCGACGCCACCTGCGACCGGGCGCCGCTGCAGGTGGGCCAGTTCGAGTCGGACAACCGGATGGACGAGCACCTCGCGAAGATCGTCCTGGAGGGCGGCGGCGGGGGCCAGAAACACGAGTCCTACGAGCTGGCGCTCTACTTCATGGCCCGGCACACGATCCTGGACTCGCTGGTCAACCGGGGTCGCAAGGGTTACCTGTTCATCATCGGCGACGAGATGCCCTATCCGCGGGTCAAGCCGCGCGAGGTGCGGGCGGTCATCGGCGACGAGCTGCGCGAGCCGATCCCGACCGAGGCCGTCCTGACCGAGCTGAAGCGCAAGTACGACGTCTACTACATCCTGCCGACGGCGGCGCACCACAGCGGCGACAAGGAGGTGCTGTCGCGCTGGCGCAAACTGCTCGGGCAGAACGTTCTGGAGCTCGACGACCTGGACGCCGTCTGCGAGACGATCGCGCTGACCGTGGGCCTCGGCGAGGACGCCATCGACCTGGACGAGGGCATCGCGGATCTGACCGACCTGGGTTCGGCGGCGGGCGGCTCGGTCGGCCGGGCGCTGGCCCCGTTGCAGCGCACGCCGGTGGTGCGGTCGTCGTTCGAGATCGCCGGCGGCGCGGGCGGGAACCAGCGCCTGTGACCTCGCGGCACGTCGCGGTCGTCGATCTCGGTTACGGCGACGCCGGCAAGGGCACGGTCGTCGACTTCCTCTGCGCCACCGGTGCGAAGAGGGCCGTCCTGCGCTTCAACGGGGGAGCGCAGGCCGCGCACAACGTGATCACCGAGGACGGCCGGCATCACACGTTCAGCCAGTTCGGATCGGGCACGCTGCGCGGCGTGCCCACCCACCTGACCCGGTTCATGGTGGTGGACCCGCTGTCGCTGTCGGCCGAGGCGGCCGCGCTGGGCAACCCGTACCACCTGCTCACGGTGGATGGCGAGGCACTGCTCGCCACTCCGTGGCATCGCGCCGCCAACCACCGCCGGGAGCGCGCGCTTCGTCACGGTTCGTGCGGCATGGGCGTCGGAGAGACGATGGCGTACGCGTCCAAGCACCCCGATGCCCCGAAAGTCGCCGACGTGCTGTCCCCGCCCCGGTTGCGCCGCCGGTTGGCGGCCGTCCGGGACGCGCTCGACGTTCCCGGGCCACCGTTGGAGGATGTGGTGGAGGCGTTCGCCGCATTCGGCGAGGCGGTCCGGATCGTCGGATCCTCCTACACGTCCCGTCTGCTCGCCTCGGGGCCATGCGTCTTCGAGGGTGCCCAAGGGGTTCTGCTCGACGAGTGGCGAGGTTGGCATCCGCACACGACGTGGTCGACGACGACGTTCACGAACGCCCTCGCATTATGCCCGGATTTATTGCGACTCGGCGCGGTAAGGACGTACACCACTCGGCACGGTGCGGGCCCGTTCGTGACCGAGGACCCGACGCTGGACCTGCCGGAGCCGCACAACGGCCGCGACGTGTGGCAGGGCGACTTCCGGGTCGGCCACTTCGACGCGCTCGCCCACCGGTACGCGGTCGAGGTGTCCGGCGGCGTCGACGCCCTGGCTATCACCCACCTGGACATCCCGGACCACTCCCCGGACCTGCGGATCTGCACGTCCTACGAGGTGGACGGCGAAACCTGGGACCGCATCGAGCCGGGCCCGGCCCGCGACCTGGACCATCAGGAACGGCTCGGCGAGCGCTTGCGGCGGGCGCGCCCGTCCGGCCTGTACCGGCCGGACGACTGGTGCGAGGCGATCGCCACCCACCTGGGCGCGCCCGTCCACCTGGAATCCCACGGCCCGGCCGCTGCCGACAAGAAGCAGCTCAGCGCGTCCATTTGATGAAGCGCTCGAACATCTCGGCGGCCGGAGTCGGCGGCAGGTCGTGGACGGCGTCTTCGAGTTGGTTCCACATATACATGGCGAGTTGCACGCGGTCGTGCTCCGCCTTCGACGCCTCACGCGCGGGGTCGCATGGCCAGGGCCGTTCACAGGCAAGGCAGTCCCACGACGGTCGAGCCGGAACATGCGCCGTCATCCCTGTCGGCTGCGCCATTGCTGACCCCGCGTCATGAGCGGACGGCGCTGGTTTCCTCGCTGGGGAATCGCGGCATAACGAGCGGTCGGCCCGTTCCAACGCGGGTTCTCCGGTCCGGCCGACAAACGCAAGGACTGGACCACCGGAGGAGGCGCAGCGGTCACCGTGTCCGGGCAGGGAAACCAGGCGCAGCCACAAGCACATCTCTTCTTCCAGGGCATGAACCACACGCGCACTTCACGGTGCCTTCGCATGGCCTCTCCTTCCGTGGAGTGTGGCAGGTGTGGCTGCCGCAGCACGGGCCGTTAGCCACCACACCTGTCCCGCCAGTTTGCGCGCGCATTTTTATCGAGTCAACATCGCGCACGCGTTCACGGTCACCCAAACGAGTGGATGCAGGGTCGATCAAGCATCGCGAGATGGGGCAGAATGTGGCGGTGGACAGCCCGACGTTCGTGAGATTCCAGCTCGGCGGACAGCTTCGCCGGCTACGGGAAACGGCCAAGATCTCTACCGAGCGCGCGGCTGAGGCCATCGAGGTCACGGCCAGCACTCTGCGCCGGATCGAGTCTGGCAAGGTCGGCATCAAGGGCCCCTCGCTGAATGCGCTGCTCAACGAGTACGGCGTGGAGAATGCCGAGCTGCGCGAAACTCTGCTCACGATGGCGCGGGAGGGCAAGCAGCGCGGCTGGTGGGCGAAGTACAGCGACCTACCGCAGGTCTACCGCCAGTACATCGGCCTTGAATCGGCGGCCGAAGAGATCCAGGACTTCCAGACGATCGTGGTCCCCGGCCTTCTCCAGACCGAGGCCTACGCGCGAGCGATGATCAGCTCGGGTGCTCGGAGGCCGACTCCGGAAGCGGTAGAACAACATGTCACGGCCCGGATGGAGCGGCAGAAGCTCATCACCGACGGCCGGCTCCGACTCGTAGCCGTCATGGACGAGGCGGTTCTTCACCGGCAGATCGGCGGAGCCACCGTGATGCGCGAACAACTCACGGCGCTGCTGGAGTTGGCGAAGCTACACAACGTGAGCATCCAGGTGATCCCGTTCCGGGAGGGCGCCTACGCCTCGATGCTGTCGAGCTTCGCCATCCTCAACCTTCCCGCCGGCCCGAACGTGGTCTACACCGAGGGTTTGACCGGCGACCTCTACGCTGAGGGCGACGAGGTGCAGCGCTGCATGACGGTACTGAACGAGCTTCGAGCATCGGCGTTGTCGCCTACCGCGTCGCTTGAAATGATCAAGCAGATCCGCGAAACGGACCACCAGCAATAGGAGTTGTGATGCTCGACCAGACCTGGCGCAAGAGCACGCGCAGCGGAGACAACGGCGCGTGCGTCGAGATCCGGCGCGTAGACGACACGATCGAACTCCGCGACACGAAGGATCGGAGCAAGCCCGCGCACACCTTCACGCTGGCTGAGTGGGAAGCCTTCATCGGCGGTGCGAAGGACGGCGAGTTCAATCTGTAGCAGCAAGGAGGGTGGTCACCGAGGGTGACCACCCTCCTTTTCGATCAGGCCGGAGTCAGGAGGAAGACCGGGATGAGGCGGTCGGTCTTTTTCTGGTAGCCCTTGTACGGCGGGAAGGCCTCGACCGCCCGCGCCCACCAGGTCTCCCGCTCCTCGCCGGACAGCTCGCGGACCGTGTAGTCCTGCTTGAGCGGCCCGTCCTGAAGCTCGACCAGTGGGTTCTTGCGGATGTTGTGGACCCAGACCGGATGTTTGGGGGCGCCGCCGAGCGAGCCGACGACCGCGTACTCCCCGTTGTGCTCGACCCGCATCAGCGCGGTCTTGCGCAGCAGCCCGGTCTTCGCACCGACGCTCGTCAACACGATGATCGGTTTGCCCTGGATGTCGTTGGCCTCGGCACCGCCGGTGGCCTCGTACTTCTCTGCCTGATTGCGCGCCCAGTCGGAAGTGCTGGGGGCGTACTCACCCGTCAACGGCATGATCCCGACCCTACCTCGCGCACCTCGATCGCACCCGTCCCGCGCCTGCTCGGCACTTCACGAGCCTCACCTTTGTCGACAACGGGCCGACCACGGACGGGCGGCCACCCGACGAAGGGCGGAACCACATGCGGATGCAGGTGCGGCGGAACTACTTCGCCGGTGGACTCGCGGCGCTCACCGCCGCGGCGGTGAGCGTCTTCGCGCTCCCCACCGGAAGCCAGGCCTTCACGCCGGTCACCTACGGGCTGACGCTGCCGGAGACGGTCTCCGCGGCCCAGCCGGTCCGGATCGTGACCACCTCCCGCGACCTGAACGGGCGGCCGGTCTTCCGGGTCCGCGTGGCCACCGACAAGGCCGAGGCGGCCCAGCTCATCGCCCAGGCCCGGCAGGCGGGCGGCACCCTGCACGTCGAACTGGACGTCCGCGGCCACGCGCTGGAGGCGCCCACCATCGACGACGAGCACGCGGTCCACCAGTGGGACCTCGGCAAGCTCGGCGTCGAGGAGGCCTGGCAGTCCAGCACCGGGGAGGGTGTCACGGTCGCCGTCATCGACAGCGGTGTGGACGCAGGCCACCCCGACCTCGCGGACAACATGGTCGCCGGCTACGACGCCATCGAGGACACCGACGGCGGCGACTTCGACGACAACGGGCACGGCACGCACGTGGCCGGCACGATCGCCGCGGTGACCGGCAACGGCGTGGGCATCGCCGGCATCGCCCCGCACGCCCGGATCATGCCGATCAAGGTGCTGGACGCCGAGGGCAGCGGCTACATGTCGGACACCGCCGAGGGCATCGTCTGGGCCACCGACAAGGGCGCGCAGGTCATCAACCTGTCGCTCGGCTCGGCCGACCAGGTCGACGCCGTCTCCGAAGCCATCGCGTACGCCCGTGAGCAGGGTGTCACCGTGATCGCCGCGGCCGGCAACGAGCGTGCGAACGGCAGCCCGGTCAACTTCCCGGCCGCCGACGAAGGCGTCATCGCGGTCGCCGCCACCGACGACCAGGACGAGGTCGCCGAGTTCTCCAACGAGGGCGACTACCTGGACGTGGCCGCCCCGGGCGCCGGCATCATGAGCACCGTCCCGGACGGCGGATACGAGGAGTACAGCGGCACGTCGATGGCGTCGCCGCACGTCGCCGGGGTGGCCGCGCTGCTCGTGGCGTACCGGCCGGATCTCGGCCCGGACGACGTCGAGGAGGTACTGGAGAGCACCGCCGTCGACCTCGGCGAGGAGGGCTTCGACACCGACTACGGCAACGGCCGGATCGATGCGCGGGCCGCCGTCGAGTCGCTCGACGGAGACGGCGGTGAGGACGGCGGGGATGGCGAGGTGATCGTTCCCGAGGTGCTGGTGGACATCGAGTCGAAGACGGTCGGCTACGGGACGAAGACCAGCACCACCTTCGTGGTCTCCGACTCGGCGACCGGCGACCCGCTCTCCGGCCACGTGGTCGAGCGTTGCGTGACGACCGGCTCCTACGAGAAGTGTGAGGACGTCAAGACCGACGAGGACGGTGAGTACACCCTCGTCCACGTCGCCAAGAGTTCCTTCGTGGCGGAGCTGACCGTGCCGGAGTCGGAGGAGACCGAGGAGGCGTCGGCCTCGTCCGCGTACACCGTCCGGGCGGTCGTCACGGCCAGCAAGGCCGGCAAGGGCTCGCTCACCGTCAAGGTCGGTGGGGCCTCCGGGCAGAAGCTGACCCTGCAACGTCAGGTCAAGGGCAAGTGGTCGGCCGTGAAGACCTACGCGGCCAAGCCCAGCCAGAAGATCAGCGGTCTGGCGTCCGGCGCCTACCGGGTGGTGCTGGCCTCCTCGAAATCGGTGGAGGGCGTGACCAGCGGCACGGTCAAGCTCTGAACGTACGCAACGCGGTGGTGATGCTCGTGAGGTTTACTGCTATCTCATGAGCATCATCTCCCGGGGCTTCGGAGGCCGCCGACGAGAGTCGCCGCCCGACCTGCCACCCGGCCAATACCTCGCGCACGACTTCCCGGTGCTGTCGGCCGGGCCGACACCGCGGATCCCGCTGGACCGGTGGCACTTCACGATCGTCACCGAGACCGGCGAGAAGCACACGTGGGACTGGAGACAGTTCACCGCGCTGCCGGCCGAGGAGATCACGGTCGACATCCACTGTGTCACCAAGTGGTCGAAGCTCGGCACCACCTGGAAGGGCGTCGCCATCGACACCCTGTTCGAGGAGGTGGAGTCCGCCGCCGACTACGTGATGGCGCACAGCTACGGCGGCTACACGACGAACGTGCCGTTGGAGGATCTGCTCGACGGCAAGGCGTGGATCGCGTACGAGTACGACGGCGAACCACTGCACCCGGAGCACGGCGGCCCGGCCCGGCTGCTGATCCCGCACCTCTACTTCTGGAAGTCGGCGAAGTGGGTGGACGGGTTCCGGATGATGCACGAGGACGAACCGGGGTTCTGGGAGGACGCCGGCTACCACATGTACGGGGACCCATGGCGCGAGCAGCGGTATCACGGCGACTGACCTGGCGGGCCGCCACCGTGGTGGAGGCCCGCTGGGAGACACCGACGGCACGCACGCTGGTGCTCGACATCCCCGAGTGGCCCGGTCATCTGGCCGGGCAGCATCTCGACGTCCGGCTCACCGCCGAGGACGGCTACCAGGCCCAGCGCAGTTACTCGATCGCCTCGGCGTGGCCGGGTGACGGCCCGGCCGAGATCGCGGTGCAGCGGCTGGAGGACGGCGAGGTGTCGCCGTACCTGACCGACGTGGTCGAGCCCGGCGATCAGATCGAGGTGCGCGGGCCGGTCGGCGGCTGGTTCGTCTGGCGGGACACCTCGACCGCGCCGGTGCTGTTGGTGGCCGGCGGCTCCGGGGTGGTGCCGCTGATGGCGATGATCCGGGCGCGTGCGCTGGCCGACGGCCGGCAGCCGTTCCGGCTGATCTACTCGGTGCGTACGCCGGAGGACGCCCTCTACGCCGACGAACTGCGCCGCCGCGGTCGTGAGGACGCCGGGCTGGACGTGCGGTTCGTCTACACCCGCA